>JBAZGT010000016.1 GCA_041652735.1 Dehalococcoidales bacterium
GTGAATCCTCCCCCGGGGTGCCATTTCCACCCGCGCTGTCATATGGCCATACCGGAATGCAGCCAGGCCCGGCCGCCGCTGCGTGACGTGGGCAACGGGCACTTCGTAGCCTGTATCAGAGTTTAGCGGACAGGCATTCCCGGCTTTGAAACTGCCGGTCCATCCCGCTTTTAAAGACAAAAGAATACGGGTCGCGGTAACCGCGACCCGTATTTTATTTCCCGGCCGTCTAAGCTATACGGCTCTTTGGCTAACGTTTATTTGTCCAGCCAGGCGAAGGTATAGGCGAAGAATTCCGTGTATTTGCCGATGGTATGGCCCTTAAGGTAAGGGGCCACGGTGGAAATTCCAGGCGTGTAGTACATGAATGTCCACATGCAGTAATCATCGGTCATTCTCCTGGAGAGTTCCTGGTACATCGCGGTCCGCGTCGCGCTGTCTGTTTCCTGAGCGGCCTGCTGAGATAACAGTTGCAGGTCATCAGGCTGTACACAGCTTATCCAGGTGGTATTGCCGTTGAACGGGCCGTTAATCAGGGTGCTGGCCGCGTCAACCGTGGTGCCCGGGAAACCGTAGGAATACACGTACCCGTCCCAGCCGGTGCCGCCGCCGCCAATCATCTCGATGAACTGGATGACGCTCACTTTCTCAACGTTCAGGGTGATATTGGCGTCCTTCATCATATCCTGCAGCGCTGTCGGGACATCCATAGGCATGGAGTCCACAATCCACAGGGTGATTTCTATACCCTGGGGATGGCCGGCGGCCGTCAGGAGGTCCTTGGCCGCCTGGATATCATAAGGATAACCGACACAGGTGGGGTCCATGTAGGGAGGAATGCAGAATTCCTGGTTGGTGGCTTCACCGTAGCCGTAAGTGAACGCATCTACCAGCGCCTGCTTGTTAATGGAATGCTCTACGGCGCGGCGGATATTGACATCGGCTAGAAGTGAATCCGAGTTCTTGCTGGAGGGAATCAGGCACATATTGAAGACCATATCGGTGGAGGTGACGATGTCAAAACCGTCGTTGATGAGGCCTTCGGCGTCCTGCGCCTGTACGCCGATAGTGTCCAGCTGCCCGGACTTGTACGCCAGCAGGGCGACTGTCGCATCAGGAATAATATTGTAGTCGACGCCATCGAGGTAAGGCTTGCCTCTCCAGTAGTCGTCATTGCGGTCGTAAACCAGTTTCTGGTCGCGGACGAACTCGGTCAGTTTGAAGGGGCCGGTACCTATTACGTGGGTCATTTTCCAGTCGGACGTTTGATTCTGCAGCGCCGTGGGGGAGAACATCATGACGCTCCAGAAACTGGCCAGACTCTTGGCGGCGCCCCAGTCCCACTTTCCGTCTTTGAAGTTCAACTTGATGGTGTAATTATCGATTATTACACAGTCCTGGACGGACAGCATGTTAGGCCACATGGTGCTATTGATGCCGGTGTCCAGGTTGTACTTGGCGGCGTCAGCATTGAAGGGCGTGCCGTCCGTGAAGCTGATGCCCTGGCGCAGTTTCAGCGTGATTGACGAACCGTCATCAGCTATTATGATTTCTTCTGCCAGCCAGGGTTTCAGGTTGCCGTCCGCGCCGACGATGACCAGCGGCTCTACTACCAGGAAGGAGAAAGCCGCATCAGCCGGGCCGGCGGAAACCATGGGATCGCCGATATTGGCGATGTTGCCGGTGGCCTGTAATTGGAGACGTCCGCCTGCTTTACCGCCATCCGGTTTGGCCAGGCTGCCTAGGTTGGGTAATCTTGCATCTGTGGGCGCGGGGGTGGTAGTGACTGCCGGTGTTGTGGTTGTAGGAGGTTTGCTGGTGGTGGTTTCTGCTTTTTTGCAGCCGACAAGAACGAGACCGAATATCAAAATAACTGCCAAGGTAAGAAAGATTAATCTTTTCATTATTTCCTTTCACTCCTTTAGATATTTTAGTGACCCGTTCTTTTTTTTATGCAGGCATCCATCACCTCCTTTAATTTTAAGACTTCTTACAGCCACCCGGGATAACCGCCTCCTTCTACGACAACCTGGATTTTGCCAGGAGCGGCGAGTTTAACCTTTCCTTAACATCTGATTTTGGCAGAATAATACATCTATACTCTCACCTTGTCAAGTAATTTCCTAATGGCGTTTTTTTATTTTTTTTTAAGCCTTCCGCAGCCTAGCCGCCGGTCATCGGCACCAGCAGCGCGATACGGTCACCCTCACGGAGCATGAAGTCCTGGCCGTCAAAGTAAAAACGCCCGTTGATATTGAACTTGTATAGCTCCGCCAGCCGGTTTTCCCCCCGGCGTATTACCGGCCCTTCCAGAGACGGCACCTTTTTCTTCAGCGCGGCAACCACTTCCGCCATGCCGGCGCCGTCACTCAACTCCACCTCCGCCTCCCTGAGCTCCGTGATTTCCCTGGGGAGCCCGTACATCGGAATAATGCATTTGAACATAGCTTGTTTTCCTGACCTTTTCTGAGACTGATTTGACGGGTTTATTATTCTAACACCCCATTACCACCAGGTCAACGTTTTTCAATAAAACGATTGTGTCCGCCGGTGATGAAAAGGCGCTCGTTCCCGGTGTTATGGTATAATACCAAATTATGTACAACCCGGAATACACCCGTACTTTTTATAATGCCTACGGCCCCGCCGAGTGGGCGCGACTGGAAGCCACGGCCTACGGGCGGCTCCAGGCGGTTATCCACGAGGACTTTATCCGGCGCTACCTGAAACACGGCGACCGCGTCCTGGATGCCGGGAGCGGGCCGGGGCGGTTCAGCATCTTGGCCGCCAGGGCCGGAGCCAGGGTCACCGCCCTGGATATTTCCGATAAGCAGCTGGAGATTGCCGGGCAGAAAATAGCGGAGTCCGGCCAGACGGCGGGCATCGAGCGCTGTGTCCGGGCGGATATCTGCGACCTTTCCCTGTTCCCGGACGGGCGGTTCGATATGGTCATCTGCTTCGGCGCGGTGCTGACCTACGTTTGTGAAAAACGGCGTCAGGCGGCGGCGGAACTGGTGCGCGTCACCCGGCCGGGCGGCGTTATCCTGGTGGGGGTGGGGAGCAAGCTCGGGGCGGTACAGGGAGTGGCGCAGCAGCCGGATCTGGTCACGTTAAAGGAACCGGATAAGCCCACGGACCACGGCCCGGCGCTATGGGATGTTTTGGCATCCGGCGACCTCTCCGGCTTTCCTTCAAGGGCCGCCGGTATGATGCATGCCCCCATGCACCTTTTCACCGCAGCGGAGCTGCAAGCGCTTTTTACGGGATGTGAAATACTGGAAACGGCCGGCTCCAACGTGGCGCTGCGCGAATACGCGCCGTCCAACGAACGGGTGGCCGCCGACCCCGCCGCCTGGGCGGCGGTGGTGGAGCTGGAAAAGAAAATCAACCACGACCCCGGCCTGGTAAACTGCGGCAGCCATATCATCATGGCCGTGAGGAAAAAGCCTTAATACATAAACCATTCCGGCGAAAGTAGTATACCCCGTATTTATCGGGGCCGGAATCTAGGCATTACCTTCAGCACATGCTTGACGTGTAAAAGCAAAAACTAAACCACTAACCATACCGGCGAAAGCCGGTATCCAGGTATTACCCTTCAGTATATACTTGACGTTTATAAGACAATAATTTAGTTTTATTGTTATTGCGGTATGAACAATTACTACGTATATATATTAGCCAATAAGCGTAACGGGACGCTTTACGTAGGTGTTACCAACGACCTTCTAAGGCGTATCTACGAGCATAAAAACGATTTTGTTAAAGGATTTTCCAGTAAATACGGAGTTCACAATCTTGTTTATTATGAACAATGTGATAATCACGATGCCGCATTGGCCAGGGAAAAACAAATCAAAGAATGGCAAAGAAAGTGGAAGCTGGAATTGATTGAGAAGGCAAATCCGCTTTGGCAGGATTTATATGACAGACTCATTACCGGCGAGTGAGTTACTCGGTCAATGAATAATAGTAATCATAGCTATAAACCATACCGGCGAAAGTAGTATACCCCGTATTTATCGGGGCCGGTATCCAGGTATTAACTTCCGGCTGCATTTTGACGTAAATTCAACTGATGCTGTTCTATCTGGATACCGATTTGCATCGGTATTGTTAAGAAAAATACCCTACCCCGTCATGTCCGGCGAGCTCAGCGTCTGGTACATCTTGTAGTACAGCCCCTGCTTCGCCAGCAGCTCCTGGTGCGAGCCTTCCTCCGCTATTTTCCCCTGGGACAGCACGATAATGCGGTCGGACTCCGTCACGGTGGACAGCCGGTGCGCAATCGTTAAAGTGGTGCGCCCCCGGGTCAGCTTGCGCAAGGCGCGCTGCATGATGCGCTCCGTATTGGTATCTATATTAGATGTAGCCTCGTCCAGTATCAAAATCCGCGGGTCGGCCAGTATCGCCCGCGCCATGCAGATAAGCTGCCGCTGTCCGGCGCTCAAATTGACCCCCCGCTGCCCCACCAGCGTATCGTAGCCCTTGTCCAGCCGGCTGATAAAGCCGTGCGCGCCCACCATTTTAGACACGTCCATCACCTGCTGGTGGTCCGCCTCCAGCCGCCCGAACTTGATATTCTCCTCGATGCTGCCGGAAAAGAGAATGGGGTCCTGCGGCACGATGCCTATTTGCCGCCGCAGTGATTGCTGGGTCACGTCGCGCACGTCATAGCCGTCCACGGTCACCGACCCCCTGGTCGTCTCGTAAAAGCGCGCGGCCAGGCTGACCAGGCTGCTCTTGCCCGACCCCGTTTGCCCCACGATGGCTACCGATTCGCCGGGCTTGACCGTCAGGCTGATATCGTGCAGCACGTCTTTGTCTTTTTCGTAGGCGAAGGTTATATTCTGGAACTTTATCTCGCCCTTCACCGGCGGCAGCTCCACGGCGTCCGGTTTGTCCCTGATTTCCGGCACCACGTCCAGCAGCTCGAAGATGCGCGCCCCGGAAGCCATGGCCCGCTGCAGCTCCGTGTACTGCATGGAAAGCTCCAGGACGGGGTCGAAGAACCTTTGTACGTAGAGCAGGAAGCTGGTCAGTACGCCGATGCTCATGCCCCCGTCGAGCGCCAGCAAGCCTCCGGCGATGATGACCACGGCGAAAGACACGCCGGTGGAAATCTGCACCATCGGCATTATCAGCGCTTCCAGCTTGACCGCAGTGACGTTGGCGTCCAGGTGCGCCCGGTTTACCTGGTCGAACTGCTCCATGTTCTCTTCTTCCCGGGAGAGGCTCTGTATCACCCGCACCCCCGCCATGTCCTCCTGGAGTTGGGAGTTGACGATGGCTATTTTCTGCCGCACCTGGATAAAAGCCTGCCGGGCGTACTTCTGCCAGATGGCGGTCATGATAATCATTACCGGGATAACGGTCAGCGTGTATAAAGCCAGCCGCCAGTCCATGGCCATCATGATAGCCGCTATGCCCACCAGCGTCAGCACGCTGGTTAAAAGCGTTAAGATGCCCTGGGTGACCAGCTCCTGTATCTGGGAAACGTCATTCTGCACGCGGGACATCAGCTTGCCCACCTTGGAGCGGTCGAAGAAGCTCAGGGAAAGCCGCAGCAAATGGTCGAACATCTCCGTGCGCATGCGGTAGATGATGGACTGCCCGGCGTAAGCCAGGTAAGCGTTTTCCAGGTACTGCCCGCCCCAGGTGAGGAAAGCGGTCAGCAGGAAATAAAGGACGATAATCAGCGTCCCGTGCATATCGCCCGCTATGATATGGTCGGTGCCGATGCCCACCAGGTACGGCGCCGCCAGCATGGCCAGCGTGCGTACGAGCATGCCGCTGGCGCCGATGGCTATCCAGCCCTTGACCGGCCGCAGATATCTGGGCAGCTTGCCTATAACGCGGCTGTCATAGACCTTGCCCAGCGCCTCGTCCGCATCAAAGCGGTCGCCGGGACGTCCCCCGCCGCCGCCGGGTCCTCCGCGCATCATGGCATTTCCTCCGCTGCCTCGTCGATAATGTCTTTATTCAGGGAAAGCTGTGATTCGTACAGCTTTTGATAAATGCCGCCCCGCGCCATCAGTTCGTCGTGGGTGCCCTTTTCCGCCAACTCGCCGTCCTGGAGCATCAGGATAACATCGGCGTTGCGGATGATGGGCAGGCGGTGCGTTATAATAAAGGTCGTCCGGTTTTTAATGAGCTGGTCCAGCGCCTGGCGGATGAGCTTTTCCGTGGCCGCGTCCACGCTGGCGGTGGAATCGTCCAGGATAAGGATGCTCGGGTTTACCAGCAGCGTGCGGGCGATGGACAAACGCTGTTTTTCCCCGCCGGAAAGCGTATCGCCCCGCTCCCCCACCCAGGTATCGTACCCCTCCGGCAGCGCCTGGATAAACTGGTGCAGGTTGGCCGCCTTGGCCACCGTGATTATCTCGTCCATCTTGGCGTTCACCGCGCCGTAGGCTATATTGTCTTTAATCGTGGCGGAAAACAGAAAAACGTCCTGCTGCGCCGCCACCACGTTCTTGCGCAGGGAAGTCAGGGTGACATCGCGCACGTCCACGCCGTCCACCAGTATTTTGCCGTCGGTCACATCATAGAACCGCGCCAGCAGATTGGCGATGGTGCTTTTGCCGCTCCCGGACCGCCCCAGCAAAGCCACCAGCTGCCCCGGCTGCACCTCGAAGCTGACATGCTTCAGCGCCGCGGACATGGTGTTGTAGCTGAAGCTCACGTCCTGGAAGGATACCTGCCCCTTGAGCCTCCCCAGCTGGATGGCGTGCGGCTTTTCCGTGACCTCGGACCTCGTGTCCAGGATTTCCAGGATGCGCTGCCCGGCGGAAATCGTCCGGGAATAGAGGTTTACTATCATCCCCAGCCGGCGGATGGGCATGGCCAGCATCCCGATGTACAGGATGAACTGGGTCACCTGCCCGATGCTCATGCTGCCGTTAATCACCTGCTGCCCGCCGTACCATAATATAATGGCGGTGGGGATGGTGAAGAGCAGCCCCATGGTGGGGGCGTTAACCGCCATCAGCTTGGCGGCGTGCACCTGCTCGTCGGAGAGGACGGTGGCCTGTTTGGCGAACTGGCGGTTATCTTCTTTCTCGTGGGAAAAAGCCTTGACCACGCCGATGCCCGCCAGGCTTTCTTCCAGCGTGGTGCCCATGGTGCCCATGACGGCCTGCACCTTGAGCCAGATAGGCCGTATGTTCCGGCCGAAGCTTATCGCCAGCCAGCCCACCGGCAGCACGAAGGCGAGGGTGAAAAGCGCCAGTTGCCAGTCGATAATCAGCAGCAGGTATGCCACCACCAGCACCATCAGGACTACCTGTACCAGGCCCAGCAGCCCCATGGAGACGAACATGCGCACCGCCTCGATATCCACCGTGGCGCGGGACATCAGCTGCCCCGTCTGGCTCTGGTCGTGGAAGGCGAAGCTCAAGCGCTGGATGCGCTCGTACAGGGCGTTGCGCATGGCGTAGGTGGCCTTCTGCGCCACGAACTCGATGAGGAAGCGCTGCCCGTAGCCGGACGCGCCGCGTACGATGCTCACGCCGATGATGGCCCCGGCGATTATCCAGATATAGCTGCGCGCTCCGTTGCGCAGAACGGAATCTATGCCGTCACCCAGCAGCCGGGGAATAGCCAGTCCCAGGCCGGTCTGGAGAACGATGCACAGGAAGGCCAGCCCCAGGATATACCAGTAGCCGCGCACGAACGTCAGCAGTCTGACAATTACTTTCATGAGAATGCACCCGGAATGCTGAAATTATACCGATATAACGTGATAGTATTTTACTCCTAAACAACTTATCCGTAAAGTATTTTCCGGCTGTAAAGCCAAAATTGTGACATTACTTTAACAAAATCCGCCCGGCTGTTTGTTTGGGGGAGCCTTATATCAACAAGGAATTAATTACTGTAATTCTTCCGCTCACCCTGAGCTTGTCGAAGGGTGAAATATATTTATTGCTGTGACTCTCTTCCGTTCCTCCCGCCCGGCTGTTTGTTTGGGGGTAAAGGGGATGTAAATTTCACCATGCCGGCACATACGGGAGTCCGGTGATTTTCACGATGCGATAATACCCGCGCCCCAGCTTTCCCCGGGACGGTTATTGAAAACGGGTTTATCCTTAACGGAAGGCGGCTCGCCCTTAAAGCTTTAGCGCGTCGGCCACGTCCCTCAGACCCAGCTCCCCCAGCCGCTTCCGACCCGGCCGGCCCGTTTTAGCGTCCCAGTCCATGGCCGTGAAATACTCTTTAATCATCGTCTCTTCATCGACGGTGACCCCGGCGATAGGCCCTGTTTTATGCGGCGGCTTGCCGAGCAGCCTGCCGGCTATCTTGAACTGGGATAATGTCACGCCCTCCCGCAGGTTGAATGCCTGCCGCAGGTTCTCGATGCGCTCCCCGGTGGTCACCATTTCCTCGGTGGTCATATCCCAGCCGGTGACCGGGCACAAAAACTCGGCGATGACATCGGCGTGGGGCAAAGCGGAATTAACGAAAAGGCACATGCCGGAGCACATCAAAGAGTGCTGGAAATTGCTGCCCCGCTTGTGCGCCTCCGCCCGGCCCGTATAAAGCTGCCGGTTGATTTCCGGCAGTAGCCCCTTGTTGTGGTGCTCTTCCGAGCCCTGGGTATGCCGCGCCGGCGTGGCGTTGGTGAGATAGGTGGTGGCCATGGCGGAGGTGGCGATGGGGTTATGGCCCGGCACTTCCTGCCCGTGGACGTGCATGGCGTATTCGGCGGCCCTCCCGCCGATGCGCCGCGCCGCCGCCTGCACGCCGTCCGCCAGGATATCCCCGAAGCCCTCCCGCCTGCCCATCTGCTCCGTCATCGCCACCAGGCCCCGGTGGTTCCCCCAGGTAAGGTCGATGCCGCCGGTATCCTGCCGGCTGATAAGCCCTTTTTCGTAACATTCCATGGCGAAGGCGATAACCGCCCCGGCGGAGATGGTGTCTATGCCCAGCCGGTTGCAGATATCATTGGCTTTAATAATGGAGTCGATATTATGGTTCAGGCAGTTGCTGCCGAGCATGACGATGGTCTCATATTCCGGGCGGTAGGAGCCGGCGGCGTACTCGTATTCGCCGGCACCGGCTTTCATCACGGCCTCGCAGCCTACCGGGCACTGGTAGCAGGCGATACGCTTTTCGCTGCGCGCCGCCACCGCCTCGGCGCCGATGTCCCCGGCCTCCGGAAAATCGGTAATCGCCGCCCCGCCCCAGTTCTTCACCGGCGAATCGCCGGCCTCGATGCTGGAAACGGTGGTGAAGGTGGTGCCGTACTTGCGCAGGATATCCACGTGACCGCCCACCTGCGCCATGTACCTGGTCCTTAGTTCTTTCAGGCCCTGCTCGTCGGCGATGGGCACCTTCATTTTGCCCTTGACCGCGACGGCTTTAAGGCGCTTCGACCCCATGACCGCCCCCAGCCCCGAGCGCGCCGCCACGCTGCCCCGCGTGTGGACGATGCCGGCGATGAGCGATAGCTTTTCCCCGCCCGGCCCGATACAGGCTATCGCCGTGTCCTGGCCCAGCTCCGCTTTCAGTATTGCTTCCGTCTCGTAGGTGTCTTTGCCCCAGAGGTGCCCGGCGTCCCTCAGTTCCGCTTTCCCGTTATCTATATAGAGATAGACCGGCCCGGGCGCGATGCCGGTGAAAAACACATCGTCGTACCCGGAGAATTTCAGATAAGCCCCGAAGTAGCCGCCGGAGTTGGCGTCGCCCCAGCCGCCCGTCAGCGGAGACTTGCCCACCACGGTGAAGCGCGTGCCGGAGATGGCCCGGGTGCCGGTCAGCGGCCCGGTGGTAAATCCCAGGATATTGTCCGGGCCGAGAGCGTCCGCCCCGGCTTTCATCCGGTTGAACAGCAGCCGCACGCCGATGCCGTAGCCCCCGAGGTACTGCCGCGCCAGCGTTTCATCCAGCGGCTCATCCTTTAGCGTGCCGCCGGTCAAATCAACCCACAGTATTTTGCCCAGGTATCCTCCGGCCATGATTGCCTCCGGTAAGCCGTTATTTTCTCTCGCCTGAAACCCGAGAGGGTGGCTATCCAGTCATTATACAATATTGCCCGGAATTAGATAATCCGTACCTGTGCGTGTCCGGCTAACAAAAGATGATGTTGCTTATATTATTGTCAAAGACCGACCCAATCATATATAGTTAAGGTAATACCCTGTTTGTCGTACTTTATGAAAAAACTCAGGCTCAGCCCTTATATCTGGAGTACCGCCGTCATGGCGCTGTCCCTAGCGCTGGCGCTCTGGGTGGCGAGCTTTATCAAGCCGTCCTTCGTTTCCGGCGATATCCCCTACCAGAGCAGCTCGCTCTGGGTGATTCTGGTCTATTTCTTCGCGGCGATAGTGGTTATCGCCGTTATCTTCTTTTTCATACCGCTGGATAAACTCAAGTATGTTTTCCGCATCGTCTTCGCCGTGATGTTCGGCTGGGGCATATTTATCGTCACTTTCTTTAAGATACCCACCCCCGCCGCCTATGCCCTGGCCGGCGTGGCCGCGCTTATCTGGCTGTTCTGGGCCAGGATATGGCTGCACGACCTGCTTCTGCTCGTCGCGCTGGCCGCCGCCGCCGCTATCTTCGGCTACCTTTTCTCCCCGCTCACCTTCATGATTTTCATGCTGGTGGTCTCCGTTTACGATATCCTGGCGGTGCGCTTCGGCCTCATGGTCTGGATGGCGGACAAGCTTTCCGATACCACCTCCCTGCCGGCTTTTATCTTCCCCAAGAACCCCGGCGACGTGGCGCTCAAGCTCAAGGTGGTGCAGTTCAACGAGCTCCGCAAGGAGGAGGCCGCCAAGCGGGAGTACGTTATCCTGGGAGGCGGTGACATCGGCTTCCCTTTAATGATGGCGGTGTCCGTTAACTTTAAATACGGCCTGGCCGGCGGCATACTGGTGGGCGCGCTGGCGACTTTAGGGCTGATGGGCGCTTTCCTGATTCAAAAACTCTGGCTCAAAGGCAAACCCATGCCGGCGCTGCCCCCGGTCACTTTTATGTCCCTGGTCGGCTATCTCATCGTATTTTTCTTCCTGAAGTAGCCGCGCCGCCGTCATGCTCCCCTTATCCCCCCGGATTACCTCTCATGCGGGAACACTAATCTTATACGTGCCGCCCGGTATGTTTTAAGGTACAATATGCTCATGGAAGAAGCCATTTATTATCACAAGACCGTCCCCTTCCGCGCCGGACCGCGGGGACTGCTTTTCCGCACCTCCCAGGAGCTTTTCAGCAGCCATGATATCGATATCGGGACAAAATTCCTGCTGCGCACCATCATGGAGGGCGGTTACGGCGACTTTAGAAATATTCTGGATATGGGCTGCGGCTATGGCCCCCTGGGGCTGGCGCTTAAAAGCCTTTACCCGGACAGCGCCGCCCACCTGGTGGACCGGGACGCTTTAGCGGTGGCGTATGCCCGGCAAAACGCTGCCCTGAACAAATTGGACGGCGTGGAGATTTACGGCTCCCTCGGCTACGACGATGTTGCCCGCCGGGACTTCGACCTTGTTGTTGCCAATATCCCCGGTAAAGCCGGGGAAAACGTTATCGCTTACCTGCTGCGGGAAGCGCCGTATTTTCTAAAGCCCGGCGGCCTGGCGGCGGCGGTGGTGGTCGCCCCGCTGGCCGAGCTGGTGGACAAAACCCTCGCCGAAACCCCCGGCGCTGAAATTATCCTTAAACGCGACCGCCCCGGCCACGCCGTCTTTCACTACCGCTTCAGCGGTGAAAATGCCCCGCCCCCGCCCTCCCTTACCGCTTTCGAGCGCGGTATTTACCATCGCCGGAAAGTGGCTATCCGGCTGGGCGATATGGACTGTACCGTGCAGACCGCCCACGGCCTGCCGGAGTTCGACTCTTTAAGCTACGCCAGTGAGATGCTGGTGAAAACCTTGCCTGACTTGCCGGGCCGGGACGGCCGCCGCGCGGTGGTCTTCAACCCCGGCCAGGGGCATGTAGCCCTGGCTTTATGGCGCCTCCTCCACCCCCGGACTATTTCTTTGGTCGACCGCGACCTGCTGGCGCTGCGCTATTCGCGGCTTAACCTGGTCGCTAACGGCTGCCCGCCGGAAAATATTTTTATCAGGCACCAGGCGGGAATCGGTCTTGATGCCGCAGAAACCCCCGACCTTTTTCTGGGGGTGTTGCGGGAGGCGGAAGGCAGGGACGCTATCACTCAAGACCTCGATCATATGGCGGCGCGGCTTAGGCCGGGCGGACTGATAGTGCTGGCCGCCGGCTCCACGGCCGTCACCCGCCTGGTATCTTATGCAGCCTCGCGGCCGGACCTCCGCGTCAGGGCGCGGGAGCGGCGGCGGGGCTTTAGCCTGCTGGTACTGGAGAAAACTTAGCCGGATATTGACAATCCCTGTCCATCGGTTCATACTATGGTATGATTCTGGTATGAAGGGGTAAGTGCTATGCCCAGGACCGCCAAGATTGCCATCAGCCTGCCGGAGGACGTGCTGGCCGCCGCGGAAAAAGAAAGGAAAGGCAGCGGTGAAAGCCGCAGCCAGCTTTTCCGCCGCGCTTTAGAGCTGCTTTTGCGCCAGCGTAAAGAGCGTGAGATGAGCGAGCAGTATATCCGCGCTTACCGGCAGCTGCCGGAAACGGATGAGGAAATTGCGGCCGCCCGTGTTTCAGCCGGCGCCGTCCTTAAAGAGGAACCCTGGTAATGCGCCGCGGGGAGATATGGTGGGCGGAGTTGCCGCCGCCGTCCGGCCGGCGTCCCGTCTTACTGCTCTCCCGTGATGAAGCCTATAGCGTCCGGTCTCTGATAGTGGTCGCGCCGGTCACCACCCGCATCCGGGGTATCGCGTCTGAAGTCCGCCTTGGTATCGCGGAAGGTCTGCCGCAAGACTGCGCGGCCAATCTGGATACCATTACCACCATCCCCAAAGACTCCCTGCAAAATTGCCTGGCCGTCCTCAATTTTAAAAAGATGAAAGAGGTAGAAGCCGCCGTATGCTTCGCGCTGGGTATTGCAAAATAATCCGGTTGTGCTAGTCTTTATTATAGAAACCCGACTTAACTCCCTGGAGGTATTAAATGAACATTCTGGTGTTATCCGGCAGCCGCAACCGCGAGGGCCAGACCGCCCGCGCTATCGGGGCTATCCGCAAAGGCGCAACGGCGGCCAAAGCTCAAATGGAAGTCATTTTCCTGACGGAGCTTAAGCTGGAGCGCTGCCGCCAGTGCGACCCCGATGGCTGGGGGCTTTGCCGCAAAGAAGGCCGCTGCGTTATCGAGGATGATTTGGCCATGCTGACGGACAAGGTGAAAGCCGCGGACGCCTTGGTCTTCGCCAATCCGGTCTATTTCGGCGACCTTTCGGAAAGTATGCGGGCCTTTACGGACCGCTTTCGCCGCACGCTCTTTAAGCCCGGCGCCGCTCCCCGCCCCGGTTTCCCCGCCGGCGGAGGCACGCCGGCGGTCGGTTTATGCTACGCCGGCGGCAGCGGCAACGGCACCGTGTCCTGCGCCGCCACTTTGGAGCGCGTCTTGCAGACCTGCGGCTTTGACGTAGTGGACATGATTCCGTTACGCCGCCAGAATATAGATATAAAAATACCCATGCTGGAGATGACCGGCAAATGGCTGGCTACCAGGCCTACCTCCGGCCCCTGGCCGCCAGCCCCGCCCCCCAAATAAATAAGGTCATTTTCAGTCCGTTAATTTTTCCTTTTCCCCTTCCACCTCTCTGTAAACGGAGAGGGGGAACATAAGGGGGTGAGGTCCGTTACCCGCCTCATCTTTTATTTTTTATCTGTGTTTTTTATTTTTGAGTTTTGATTTTTAATTTCTCACCCCCCTTCTCTGCCAGCGCAGGTGGAGGGTCAGGGGGTAAGGTGATGTTTGCTAAACATTTATGGGTATTGACGTCTCCCTTTGTAAAAGGGAGATAAGAGAGGGATTTTAGTCGCCCTCCCCGGTTGACACATTATCACGCCTGGGTTAAAATATTATTGTTCGGAGCAGGCCCCCTTTGAGGAGAGCCGGGCTTATCATTGCAGCGGAGTAATAACCCGTGGGACCGAGCGTCCTGCGGGTTTTTTTATTACCTTTAAACGGTATATATATGGAAACATATGACCTTAATAAACTGCACCTGATTTCCGGCCTCCCGGAAGCCGAGGCCGCCGCGCGCCTGAAAGCGGAGGGCTTTAATGAAATCCCCTCCGCCAGGAAACGCAGCTTCCTGGCCATCGCTTTCGGGGTGATACGGGAGCCGATGCTGTTGCTCCTTATCGCCGGCGGCATCATTTACATGGTGCTCGGGGATATCCAGGAAGCCCTGCTGCTGCTTTTCTTCGTCTTCGTCATCATCGGCATCACCCTTTACCAGGAGCGCCGGACGGAGCGTACGCTGGAAGCTTTGCGCGACCTTTCCAGTCCCCGGGCGATGGTCATCCGGGACGGCGCTACCCGGAGAATCGCCGGGCGGGAGGTGGTGCGCGGCGATATTATCGTCCTGTCCGAGGGCGACCGCGTCCCCGCCGACGGCATCGTTTTAGCCTGTAACAACCTGCTGGTGGAAGAGTCCCTGCTCACCGGCGAGTCCGTGCCCGTGCACAAGCTGGAATGCCTGCCGGAGACCACGGAGATGGAGCGCCCCGGCGGCGACCACTCCTCCTTCGTTTATTCCGGTACGCTGGTGGTCAGCGGGCTGGGCGTCGCCCGCATCGCCGCCACCGGCCTGCATACCGAGTTCGGTAAAATAGGCAAGTCATTGCAGACTATAGAGACAGAGCAGACCTTCCTCCAGAAGGAAACGGGGCGGCTGGTGCGCAACCTGGCGCTGGTGGCCGTGGCGTTATGCGCCCTGATGGCGCTGGTTTACGGCCTGACTATCGGGGAATGGATGGACGGCCTGCTGGCGAGCATCACTTTAGCCATGGCCATCCTGCCGGAGGAGTTCCCGGTGGTGCTCACCGTTTTCCTGGCGCTGGGCGCCTGGCGCATCTCGCAGAGCCACGTCCTGACCCGTCGCATGCCCGCCATCGAGATACTCGGCGCGGCCACCGTTCTCTGCGTGGACAAGACCGGCACCCTCACCGTTAACCGCATGTCTATCGATAAAATCTACGCCGGCGGTGAGTTCTTTGATATCGCCGCTAATCACGATACCCCTCCGCCGGAAAAGTTCCACCGTCTTGTCGAGTTCAGCATCCTGGCCAGCCAGACCCGGCCGTTCGACCCCATGGAGAAGGCTTTAAGGGAGCTGGGCGAATATTACCCCGCCCTGACCGAGCACCTCCACCTGGACTGGCGGCTGATGAAGGAATATCCGCTTTCGCGGGAGCTGCTGGCCCTGTCCCGCGTCTGGGAGTCCCGCGACCGGGGCGACTACGTTATCGCCGCCAAGGGCGCCCCGGAAGCCATCATCGACCTCTGCCACCTGGACGCCGCCCGCGCGCGGGAGCTTCAGGACAGAATCAGCGATATGGCCGGGGAGGGGTTGAGGGTGCTGGGGGTGGCCAAAGCCGGTTTCCAGCAGACCGCCCTGCCGGGCAATCAGCACGATTTCAGGTTTGAATTCCTGGGGCTGGTGGGCTTTAGCGACCCCATCCGCCCCTCCGTGCCGGAGGCCATTAAAGAGTGCCGTCACGCCGGCGTCCGCGTGGTGATGATTACCGGCGATTACCCCGTCACCGCCCGGAGCATCGCCCGGCAGATAGGCTTGAAGGAACCGGAAAAGGTCATCACCGGCGCCGAGCTGGACGCCATGAGTGACGCTGATTTGCAGGAGCGCATCAAAGCGGTCAACGTCTTCGCCCGCGTTATCCCTGAACAAAAACTGCGCCTGGTCAACGCCTTCAAGGCTAACGGGGAAATCGTGACCATGACCGGGGACGGCGTTAATGACGCCCCGGCGCTCAAGTCCGCCAATATCGGCATCGCCATGGGGGGACGCGGCACCGACGTCGCCCGTGAGGCCGGCGACCTCGTTCTCCTGGACGACGATTTTTCCTCCATCGTCAAGGCGGTGCGGCTGGGCCGGCGCATTTTCGATAACCTGCGCAAGGCCATGGCCTATATCCTGGCTATCCACGTGCCCATCGCCGGCCTGTCTTTGATTCCGGTGCTGTTCAAGTGGCCGCTGGTGCTTTACCCGGTGCACGTCGTGTTTTTGGAGCTGATTATCGACCCCGCCTGCTCTATCGCCTTTGAGGCCGAGCCGGAGGAGTCGGACGTGATGAACCGCCCGCCGCGGGACCGGCATGAGCCGCTTTTCAACCGCCGGACAGTGATTTTTAGTCTTTTACAGGGAGTTGTCGTCCTGGCGGTGACGCTGGCGGTCTATAAATTGAGCCTGGTGCTGGGCCGTGGCGCCATGGAAGCGCGCACGCTGACCTTTGCCACCCTCGTTATCGCTAACCTGGGACTGATACTCACCAACCGCAACTGGTCCAGCACGATACTCGGCAGCTTCCGCGCCCGCAACATCGCTTTAAGGTGGATTGTCCTCTCCGCCGTCGTTTTCCTGGGGCTGATGATTTATTTACCCTGGCTGCGGGACCTGTGCCACTTCGGCATTCTGCACTTCACGGACGTGCTGATATGCATCGGGGCCGGGGCGGTGAGCGTTCTCTGGTTCGAGGGTGTTAAGTACTTCGCGCGTAAAAAGCGCCAGCGGGTGGACGGCGTGGCCGGGGGTCGGTCCTGAAAAGCTGATGCCTTCCGCCGGGACGTTAGCGCGGCCCGGCCCCGGGACGGGAATTGTTCACCGCGCCCGGTGCTGTTACCTGTTGGCGGTGTCGCCCTCCCGGCCCCGGCTGAAAAAATCCGCCGCCCGGCGCTCCGGTCCTTGTAGGCTGAACTCGGGACAGCCTGTAATCACACCCCCGGAATGCGCCCGGCGGCCGATCCGCTCTACTGGTTTATTGTATTGTTATGCTGGTGGCTGTGTTGGTGCTGGCATCATACTCCACCGTCATGGCATCGCCTACGTTGGAGATCAGCTTGATGACCGTAGAGACCATCCCGCCGACTTTGATATCGGTGCTGGCATTTGTCCCCAGCGTCAGGCTGGTCCCGCTGGTATTGATGGTTACCGTGCCCATGACGGTATTAACGGATTGCAGCGTGCCGGTGGCCGTCATAATATTCCCGTTGCCGCCGCCGTTCCCGCCGCCGTTGCCTCCCCCGATGGTGATCATCCCGGAACCGCTGATATCAAGGACCGCGCCCGGGCCTATCCCCAGCCCCACCCCCATTTCACCTTGCAGGTTCATGCCCAGTTTAACATTGGCTACTACCTGTCCCCCGGTAATTTCTACTTTGTTGGAGGTCTGTACCTGCGCCTCACAATTGTTGCGCGTTTCAAGCTGCACTACCGGCGCGAAGACATACCGCCCGTCGCTGGCCATGTGCAGTGATTCGTCCAGCAGGAAGTCCGCTTTCACCGCCGCCGTGGCGCCGGTCTTCACTTCAAATTGCCCGGCCATTTCAAAAACGCCGTTCGGCATGACACACTGGTGAGCGCCGCTGGCGTCTGCTATGGTAAGCTGGGAAACATTGATTCTTATTTTATCGTAAGTACCTGAAGCCATATCGGCCTGGGCCATCAGCCTCGCGCTGCCGTCCGCTCTCAGTTCCATGAGGTCGTACGCCTGGCTCTGGGTGGAAACCGTGGTCCAGGCGCCCCCCTGGGCATGCGCTTCGATACTGTCCACGGTTATTTCTGCGCTGGATATCGCTTCCATATTGGCGGCGGCATCGGCTACGGTGAATATCACGCTGCCTTCTGCGACCACGGTCGTGGTGGGGGCCGTGGTCTCGGCGCTCGAGCAGCCGGTTAATAATATTCCCGTAATCATGAGCAGGATGACGGCGGCCGTGATGATCCCGGATAGCTTCTTCTTACGTTTCAACATAATATACCCTCCCGTTTATTCCTTGTCATTAATGTAACACATAACGGGTGACATTTTCATAACACCGGGATTTTATCTGTAACATTTTTATAAAACTGGCGGCGGGACCTGTGCCGCTTTGGCATCCTGCACTTCACGGACATGCTGATATGCATCGGGGCCGGGGCGGTGAGCGTTCTCTGGTTCGAGGGTGTTAAGTACTTCGCGCGTAAAAAGCGGCAACGGGTAGACGGTGTATCCGGGGGCTAATTGGTAGGCCGTGCAGGGTTCGAACCTGCGACCAATGGATTAAAAGTCCACTGCTCTACCAGCTGAGCTAACGGCCCGTGTAAAAGGGATTCCAGCTTTCTATTCTATCAAATCAGCCTTGCCCTGCGCAACTGTTATGTACGCTTTTGTGCCTCCCCGCCCCTTTGCGTTATAATTGCAGACATAATGATAGATAACGACGGGCTTTTTATGCGGCAGGCTTTAGGGCTGGCCCGCCGCGGCCTAGGGAAGACCTCCCCGAACCCCATGGTGGGCGCTGTAATCGTTAAGAGGGGGCGCGTTATCGCCCGGGGGTATCATCATGCTTTCGGCCGGGACCACGCGGAGGTTGACGCTTTCAAGCACGCTCAGGCGGATGTGGCCGGGGCGACGCTTTACGTTACCCTGGAGCCCTGCCGCCACTTCGGCAAGACCCCGCCCTGCACGGACGCCATCATAAGGAATAAAATCGACCGTGTGGTTATCGGCATGCTGGACCCGGACCCCCGGATGAGCGGGGAAAGCGTTAAACTCTTGAACGCTAATGGGATAAAGACCGCCGTGGGCGTGATGGAAGACGCCTGCCGCGCTTTGAACGAGAAGTATATCCAACACCGCACCGCCGGCCTGCCCTGGGTTACGCTCAAGTGGGCGCAGACGCTGGACGGTAAAATCGCCGCCCCGCGGGGCACCTCCAGCCGCTTTACCTCCCCCCCCTCCCTGAAGCTGGCGCACCGCCTCCGCGCTGAACACGACGCTATCCTGGTGGGCGTGGAGACGGTCGTTAAGGATAACCCGGAGCTTACCACCCGCCTGGTCAAAGGCCGGAACCCGCTCCGCATTATCCTCGACTCCACCCTCCGGATTCCGCCGGACGCTAAGGTATTGACCGGCCAGGACACCGCCCGCACTATGGTCGTTGCCACCCCATCCGCCCCTGAAGAAAAAGTCGCCGCTTTGCAGTCGATGGGCGTTCCAGTGCTTGTTACCCCGCCGGACGCCGCCGGCCGGGTGGATTTAAAAAACCTGCTTAAAGCCCTGGGGGAACGGGATGTTTCCTCCCTGCTGGTGGAGGGCGGGGCTAAAGTGATTACCTCTTTCCTGCGCGCGGGGCTGGGGGATAAAGTGGTGGTCATCATCGCCCCCAGACTGCTGGGCCGGGGCACCCCCGCCATAGCCGACCTCGATATCATGGACCTGACCCGGGCTTACGCGCTGGCTTTTAACAAAATTTACCGGAGCGGGGAGGATATTGTGGTGGAGGCCGTAAGGGCGGCCGACTGAACCCCGCCGGACTTGTATCATGGATTATACCTGGATAAAAAAGAAACACGAGCTTAAATCTTACCTTGCCGGCCTGAACGACCGGAAGAACTGCGTTATCGCGCTGGATATCGAGGCGGAAACTAACCTCCATGCCTACGGCGAGAAGCTGTGCCTGGTACAGGTTTACGACGGCGCCGCCAGGGTGTTAATCGACCCCCTGGAAATCGATACCCCCACCCTTAAATCTTTCTTCGAAAGCCGCGGCATCCTGAAAATAGTCTATGACGGTTCGAGCGATTCTTCCCTTCTGAAAAACGCCTATAATATCGAGTTTAAATCCCTGCTGGACCTGCGGCCGGCGGTGGAGCTGCTGGATTTTAAAAAACAGGACCTGCATTCGGTCATCGCCGCGGAGCTGGGCGTCACCCTCAAGAGCAAAGAGAAATACCAGCAGCACAACTGGAACCGCCGCCCCTTTGATAAAGACGCCATCGCTTACGCCCTGAATGACGTTATTTACCTGTTCCAGCTGAAGGACACCCTCTTTAAAAAACTCTACGAAGCCAATTTGCTGGATGTCTATACACTGAAAAACCTCCAGGTGCAGAACCGGGACTATACCCGTGACCCGGCGGAAAAGTACCTGAGGATGAAAGGTTACCACGCCCTGGCCCGTGATGAAAAGGCCGTCTTCAAAGAGATATTTGATGTCCGGGAAAAGTACGCTGAGATGTGCGATATGCCCGCCTACAACGTCATCAGCCGGGAAGACCTCCTGGACATCGCCAAAGGCCAAAAACAGCTGGACGCTATCCGCTTCCCCAACCGCCTCACCCCGGACTTTATCCGCCGCCTGATAGCGGAACTGAAAAGCGTGGTTAAATAGATGGCATAACTGGGAGGCGGGAGAACCCGGAGATATGTGTATTGACAAACAGGCAGTGAGGACTACCTGAAACACAAGATGGGTAATAATGATTTCCCCCGAAAAGTTCTTGTGTAAAACCCCCTCCCCCTCTTTACAACAGAGGAAAACTAATCCTCTCCCTTTCCTAAAGTCGCGGATTCCGTATGAACGCCGTGAATCGGAAGGAGATAAGAGAGGGTTTTTAAAAAGGTTATTATTATATAATAGGTGTTATGCTTCCATATAATCCCAAATTAAAGCAGCTTTCACGGGAGCTTAGAAAAAACATGACCGATGCCGAAAAGGTACTTTGGTCTAAGCTCAGGATGAAACAGCTACAAGGCTTGTTATTCTCGCGTCAAAAGCCATTGGGCGCATATATCGCAGATTTTTATTGTTATCAGGCGAAGCTGGTAATTGAAGTCGATGGAGGACAGCATTTTACTAATGATTCTGTTGAATACGATAGGATCAGAGATGAATTTATGGGTAGTCTGGGATTGACAGTGCTAAGGTTTACAAATACTGATGTGCTGCAAAATATAGAAGGTGTTTTGGAAGTAATTGGGAGAAATCTCCCTCCTCCCCTCTTTACGAAAGAGGGAAACTCATCCTCTCCCTTTCGTAAAGTCGCAGATTCCGTATGAACGCCGTGAATCGGAAGGAGATAGTGAGGGTTTTTACCAATCATCCTCCCCCTTTCGTAAAGTCGCAGATTCCGTATGAACGCCGTGAATCGGAAAGTAAGCTAGAGAGGGTTTTTAGATTGGACCTGTTACCTGTGGTTTTGTGCCGGTTCTTTACCTCATTCGGCATCCCGCATGACCGAAGGGAAATCGGGAACTTTTTAGCTTCTCCCTCCCCCCTCACCCCTCCCCCCTCTTCCCCCGCGACACCATCCCCTTCCTTTTCTCCCCCGCCCCCCTTATACTGATAACTGTAAACTATTTACTGTTAACTGTTCATTGTAAACTGTAAACTCACTTACCATAAACTAAAAAACAACTCCCCGGATTTTGAAGCTGAATTAACATAAATCAAAAAACAAATGGTTAGCTACAAACCGTACGTGAACGTTAACAAAAAAAATTTTAAACAAAAACAATCCCTGTTCCCTAGCCCCTTCCCCCTAATCTCTATCCCCTAATCTCTATTCTCTACTCCTTCGCCCACTCCATGACCTCCGCCTCCACGAAGATGCTCCCCGCCGCGCAGATGAGGTCGTTGGGCTTGGCCTCCCCCACCGCCAGGTTCACCGCCTCCTTGACGCTGGCCGCCACCCGCGGCGTTACCCCGTGCTTCCGGAACTCCGCTATTAACGCCTCCGCCTTCACCGCCCGGGGGTGGCGGGACGTCACCATGATAATGTCGTCCGTAATCTTGACCGCCTCCGCCGCCATCCCGGCTATGTCCTTGTCCGCCCCGAACCCCAGTATCAGCTTCGCCTTATCGTAGTTGAAATAGATTTTTAAGGCTTCCCTCAGCCGCAGCATGGAATAGGCGTTATGCGCCCCGTCCACGATTACCCACGGCTCCTTTTTCAGCACCTGCAAACGCCCCGGCCAGCTGACCTGGGCCAGCCCTACCGCGATGTTTTCCGCCGTTATCTTCGCGCCTTTTTCCCGGAGCAGTTCCGCGGTGGTTACGGCGTTGGCCGCGTTCTCCACCTGGTGCTCCCCCAGCAGCGGTATCCGCAATTCGTAATCCCTTTTCAAGCCCTTCAGGCGGAAGCTCTGCCCCTCGCTATCGAAGTTGCGCAGCTCCCACGTCACGTCCCGTCCCACCATCACGAACCGCACATTGTTCTCCCGGCACACCCCCTCGATTGCCTCCAAAGCCTCCGGGAACTGCGGCGCGCTGACGACCACCACCCCCGGCTTGATGATGCCCGCCTTCTCCCGGGCTATCTTGGCCAAAGTATCCCCCAGCACGTCCATGTGGTCGTAGCTGATGGATGTAATCACACAGACCTGCGGCTGTATCACGTTGGTGGCGTCCAGCCTGCCGCCCAGCCCCACCTCCATCACCTGCCAGTCCGCCTTCACTTGCGCGAAGTGCAGGAACGCCATGGCCGTGAAAATCTCGAAGGTGGTCAGCTCCCCCAGGTCGCCCAAAGCGTTCTCCGCCTCCACGTGGGGCTGGATAATCTCGGTCAGCTTTGCCCAGTCCTCTTCGCTGATAGGCTGGCCGTTCACCTGTATCCGCTCCGTGTATGACAGGAGGTGGGGGGAGGTATAAAGCCCGGTCTTGTAGCCGGCGCTCTTGAGTATCGAGGCAATCATGGCGGCGGTGCTGCCTTTCCCCTTCGTCCCCGCCACGTGGACGGACTTGGCGGCTAAATGCGGGTTATCCAGCCTCGCCAGCAGCCGCTCGATGCGCTTCAGGTCCCAAACTATGCCGGAGCGCGGCAGCCTCTCGTAGTCGGCGTACTTTAAAACATATTCCAGGGCTTCTTGATAATTCATATTTCTTCTCCCTTTCACTCATCATAGCCTATCTCAGGTTTACGGTAAAGCAAATAATTACAAAATAATAGGTTAATATTTGTGATAAAAAAACTATTGACAAACACTACCTGTTGTGGTAACTTATAAGCCTTGACACTACCACTTGTGGAGATATTATGTGAATTGCCCATTCTGCGGACACCCGGATTCTAAGGTTTTGGACTCCCGTGACGTAAATGACGGCATCCGCCGCCGGCGCCAGTGCCTGCGGTGCGACCTGCGTTTTACCACCTACGAGCGCTTGCAGCACACCAGCGTTTTCGTGATAAAGAAGGACGGCCGCCGCGAGGAGTTCAACCGCGAAAAACTGCTCCGCGGTATCCAGATAGCCTGTGAAAAGAGGCCGCTGCCCGGCAACACGCCCGACCAGCTCGCCGACGATATTGAAGCGGAGCTTTTCCAGATGGGCAAAGCCGAGGTCCCCAGCACCACCATCGGTGACGCGGTCATGGCGCGGCTTAAAAAACTCGACCATATTGCCTATATCCGCTTCGCCAGTGTTTACCGCGAGTTCGAGGATATCACCACGCTCAAGGAAGAAGTGGACAGCCTGGCCGGACACGCTATTCTTCCCCCCGCCGACCAGATTCCCCTCTTCCCGGTGGAAGAGCTGCCGGTGCAGTTCCGGGCGCCCCGGAGGCAGCGGCCATGAATGTTAACAACCACGCCGGCCGCAAGAACGCCGCGCCGGTCAACCGCAGCCAGGTGGCGCGCATCGTCTTTGATAATGCCGCCGCCATGGGCATCCGCGATCGCAAGCTCGTGGAGAAATTGACGGCCCAGGTCATCGAACGGCTGGAAAAAGCCCAGGCCCAGGTGCTGCCCACCCTGCCCGGCATGGAAGACCTGGTGGACCGCAAGTCCCGTTTATCCCTCCGCGGCAGGATGCCTACCGATGCGGAAATAGAAGCTATGGTCATGGAAGTCCTTAACGCGCACCAGCCAGTACAACAAGAGGAGGACAATGCCAAAATGGAAACCGAAACTGAAGTCAGGACCCCGCAGGAAACAACATCCGCTAACGGTCTTACTGATACCGCCCGTCAGGTGCTTGAAAAACGCTATCTGCTGAAGGACGACCAGGGCAAGGTGACGGAAACACCGGAGCAACTGTTCCGCCGCGTGGCGTCGGCGATTGCCGCGGCAGAGCTTATCTATAATCCCAAAGCTAACGTGAAAGCGGTCGAGGACGATTTTTTCAAGCTGATGCACGGCCTGGAGTTCCTCCCCAACTCCCCCACTTTAATGAACGCCGGGAAAAAGCTGGGGCAGCTTTCCGCCTGCTTCGTCCTGCCCGTGGACGACTCCATGGAGTCGATTTTCGACGCCGTGAAATACACCGCCCTGATTCATAAAAGCGGCGGCGGCACCGGCTTTTCATTCTCCCGCCTCCGCCCGGAAAATGACATGGTGGGCTCCACCGGCGGCGTGGCCAGCGGCCCCGTTTCCTTTATGCGCGCCTTTGATACCGTCACCGATGTCACCAAGCAGGGGGGCACGCGGCGGGGCGCCAACATGGGCATCATGGATATCAACCACCCGGACATTTTAAAGTTCATCACCGCCAAGGAAAGCATGACCGCCCTCACCAATTTTAATATCTCCGTGGCCCTGACGGCGGAATTCATGGAGGCGGTCAAGGCGGGGGAGGACTACGAGCTGATTAATCCCCATACCAAAAAAGTATCCGGCACGCTCAACGCCAAAGAGGTCTTTGATAAAATCGTGGACATGGCCTGGCGCACCGGCGACCCCGGCATCGTTTTCATCGACCGTATTAACGAGGCCAATCCCACCCCCCACCTCGGCAGAATCGAGAGCACCAACCCCTGCGGCGAGCAGCCCCTCCTCCCCTACGAGTCCTGCAACCTGGCTTCCATCAATCTCTCCAGGATGATGAAGAAAAAGAGCGCTGGCTGGGAAATCGATTACCCCAAACTCG
This sequence comes from Dehalococcoidales bacterium, assembly GCA_041652735.1. NCBI lineage: Bacteria > Bacillati > Chloroflexota > Dehalococcoidia > Dehalococcoidales > Dehalococcoidales bacterium. The sequence goes on from JBAZGT010000016.1 coordinate 24,733, forward strand.
CCCGCACCGTCAAGACCGGCGTCCGCTTCCTGGATAACGTTATCGATATCAACAGGTTCCCGCTGCCGCAAATCGAGGAAATGACCAAAAAGACACGCAAAATCGGCCTGGGCATCATGGGCTTCGCCGATATGCTGGTCATGCTCGGCGTGCCTTACAACTCCGGGGAGGCGCTGGACGTGGCTGAAAAGCTGATGCGGGTTATCGGTGAAGAAGCTCTCAAATCTTCCGTGGAGCTGGCTAAAGAGCGCGGCGTGTTCCCCGCTTTCGAGGGCAGTATCTATGACGTGCCGGCAGGCCCGCAGCTGCGCAACGCTACCCGCACCACCATCGCCCCCACCGGCACTTTAAGCATGATTGCCGGCTGCTCCAGCGGCATTGAGCCGCTCTTCGCTTTAAGCTATACCAAGACCGTGCTGGACGGCACCCCCTTCGTCGAGGTCAACCCCTACTTTGAAGAAGCCGCCCAAAAAGGCGGTTTTTATTCCGCCGACCTGATGAAAAAGCTGGCGGAAGGCGCTCACCTGGGCGAAATCAAGGGCGTGCCGGACAAGGTAAAGCGCGTTTTTGTCACCGCCCATGAAATCACCCCGGAGTGGCACGTTAAAATGCAGGCGGCTTTCCAGAAGTCCACGGACAACGCCGTCTCCAAGACCGTCAACTTCCCCCACGAAGCCACCCGCGAGGACGTGTCCCACGCCTACCTGCTGGCCTACGAGGAGGGTCTCAAGGGCATCACCATCTACCGCGACCGCTCCCGGGACACCCAAGTGCTGACCACCGGTAAGAAACCGGAAAAGGCGGCCGAGCCTTCCGAACGCACCCCCCGCAAACGCCCCGCCGAGACCCGGGGGACGATTACCAAGGTCAATACCGGCTGCGGCGGCCTCTATATCACCGTCGCCTACGATGACAAGGGCATTTTTGAAGTGTTTTCCACCCTCGGCAAGTCCGGCGCCTGCGCCTCCGCCCAGCTGGAAGCCATCTGCCGCCTCATCTCCACGGCGCTGCGCTCCGGTGTGGACGTGGCCCAGGTGGTCAAACAGCTCCGGGGCATCCGCTGCCCGTCCATCGCCTGGGAAGGCGGCAAGTCCATCCTCTCCTGCGCGGACGCTATCGCCAGCGTGCTGGAAAAGCACATCGACGGCGAGGACAAGCCCAAGCTGGAGGACTACGGCCTGGCCAAGAACATGGCCGGCCAGTGCCCGGAATGCTCCAACATGCTCGTCTATTCGGAGGGCTGCTACCACTGCCCGGCCTGCGGCTATACCAAGTGCTAGGGGGAAAAGGTACTCAATGGCGTTTCCCAAACAGGTTTGGGACCAGCTCAAGAATAAATCAGTAGAGGATATCGTTTCCGCACTTGAAAGGGATGGGGCTGCTTTAGATACATCGAGAGGGGTTGCCCGGGTTTATCGGTTTCCGGATGGCAGGCTCGTCGCCATACACTTTCACCCGCACAAGACCTTCGGGCCTAAGTTGTTGAGGGATTTGTTTGAAGATATCGGCTGGAAAGAAGCTGATTTAAAAAGACTGAAACTGGTTAAATAGCGCAAGCTACTTTGAGCTCTTCTTTATAGCGACTAATGTTTGAAGCCGCCGAGTAGGACGCTCGCTTGCTCACCCCGACGGGTATCGGTTCGCCATGCTTTATTAGGGATTCAAGATACACGATAGCCGTTTCCCTGGCGTTCTGTAAAGCCTCTTCCCGTGTTTCACCGGAAGTGTGTAAACCTTTTAACGCGGGACAATACGCGTGGTATCCGCCTTCATCAGGCTCGATAACTATTTCTATCTTGAATTCTATGGTAGGTTTATGATCAGACATCATTCTCCCCCTCCGTCCCAACCCAAATTCACCTGAAAAAAGCACTAGATATACCTAAAATTAATACTACCGCTTTCTCTATAAAGTATACACTTTGTAAAGCCCCTGTCAAGCATAGCCTGTTATTATTCGCCGGTATAATTAACCTCCCCTCCTCCTTCTTTTTTGACGCCCCCCTCCCCCAATGTTATTATTGCTTAGGGGTCAACTATGCAGAGATTGCGCATCAGGTTCAGCCGGGGGGAGGAGCTAAAGTATATCTCCCACCTGGACTTAATCCGTCTGTGGCAGCGGGCGCTCAACCGCGCCGGTATGCCATTATCCTATTCCAAGGGATTTAACCCCCACCCCCAGATTTCCGTGGCGCAGGCCCTGGCCATGGGCGTCACCTCGGACGCGGAGCTCATGGACATTTTCCTGGACAAGTTCGTTTCTCCCCACACCTTTACCGCCGCCATTGACCGGCAGCTGCCGCGCGGCGTATCCCTTGACGGGGTTTACAACACCCCCCTGATCATGCCCTCCTTGCAGTCCCAGGTGCGGCAGGCGGAATATAAAGTGGAGATTGAAACGGATCAAGACCAGAACACTATCGAGTCCGCCCTCAACGCCCTTTTGGAGAAAGAGACTCTGCCCTGGCAGCACCAGCGGGACACCGGCCCCCATAAATACGACCTCCGCACCCTGGTGGATGACCTCTGGCTCATCGATTTCCGCCCCGGCCGCTGCGCCATCGGCATGAGGCTGCGCAGTGATGGCAGCGGCGCTGGCCGGCCGGAGCAGGTGGCCGCCGCCCTGGGCTTTGAAAAATACCCCGCCTCCATCCACCGCAGCAAGCTGATTCTCCAGGCTAATTAAACGGCGGCGCCCGCCGGCGTGACAGGGAAGGCGGAAGAAAAATTGCCAACAGCTAAAATCCCCCCTTTGGAACAGCAGGTGCTGGCATACATCCGCGCCAGAAAGCTCGCCGCCAGCGGTCAGACGCTGGTGGTCGCCGTTTCCGGCGGGCCGGACTCCGTGTGCCTGCTGCACATCCTGGCGGCTTTGCGGGAAGAGCTGGGCATCACGCTGCATATCGCCCATTTAAACCATCAGTTGCGCGGCAAAGACTCCGTCGCCGATGCCGCTTACGTGGCCGGGCTGGCAAAGCGACTCGATATCCCCGCCACCATCGCCTCCCGGGACGTGCGCGCTTACCGGGCGCAGCACCGCCTCACTTTAGAGGAAGCGGCGCGGGAGGTAAGGTATGCTTTTCTGGGGGAGGTGGCGGCCAATATCGGGGCGGCGGGTATCGCGGTAGGCCATACCGCCGACGACCATATAGAGACGATTTTGATGCATTTGCTGCGCGGCAGCGGGGGGCGGGGCTTAAGGGGGCTGCTGCCCGTCAGCCGCCGGCAGGTATCCGGTTATAATCTCACCGTTATCCGGCCGCTGCTGGAGCTAAGCCGGCCGGACACCGTAGCCTACTGCCGCAAACACCGCCTCCAGCCCCGCGCCGATAAGTCCAATTTTCTCACCCAGCCGTTCCGCAACCGCGTCCGCCATAAGCTGCTGCCGGAGCTGCGCAAGTACAACCTGCGCATCAGGGAAGCCCTGCTCCGTTTAGCCCGCGCCACCGCCGAGGACATGGACTTTATCGAGGGGGAGGCCCGCCGCCACTGGATCCAGGTTGTAACGGCAATGCCGGATTCGGTGGTAATGGATAAAAAGGCTTTGCTGGCCCTGCCTCCTGCCCTCCAGCGCCAGCTCCTGCGCTCCGCCATAGAGGCGCTGCTGGGCAACCTTAAAGACATCGAGGCCGTTCACATTGAAAATATCATCGCCGGCCTGCATAAGCCGGCCGGCAAAGTCATCGGGCTGCCCTTCGGGCTTAGCTTCACCGTCGAATACGACCGCTACGTGCTGGCCGCGGATGCCGCCGCGCTTTGCCCCTTCCCGCCCCTGGAAGGTGAAATAACGTTAAAAGTGCCGGGCCGGACTTCTTTCTCCGGCTGGGATATCACGGCGGACGTCATCCCGCCGCAAGAGGCGGAAGTAAGCGGGAACGATGATTTTACCGCCTGCCTGGACTTTGCCCGCGTCGGGAGCCCTTTAACCGTGCGGCGTCGTCTTCCCGGCGACCGCTTTCAGCCGCTGGGCCTGGCGCAGCCGAAGAAATTGAATGTCTTCATGATTGACGCCCGCATTCCCCGGTCATGGCGGCGCCGGGTGCCCGTCGTCTGCGGCGGCGGCCGGATGCTATGGGTGGTCGGCTGCCGTATCGATGAACGCGCTAGGGTCCGGCCGGACACGGAAAAAGTCCTCAGGCTTGAATTCAGGCGCGCCTAGACATCCACCCCGTCCGGCTTTTCGGGGCCGGGAGGCGGCGGTATCGGTATCACCGGCGTCATCACCGTGTCATCATCCTGCGGAATCCAGCGCAGCCACAAGACCACCAGGGTAATCAAAGCCGCCCCAGCGGCCAGGTAAATTTCCACCTGGTTTAACGTTATCATGCCTCTGCGGTACGGCAGCACCAGGAAATTGACGGCGGCGTGCAGGACAGAAGCCAGAATATAGAACTGCCAGCCCTTGCCTTTAGCCAGCCCGTAGCCCACGAGCGCCGAAACGGCGATGTGCATGGCTACCGCCCAGAACCGTTCCCAGAACGGGAGGAGTCCCTGTGTCAGGCCGGAAAGCCTTACCACGTCCCACGTCCATCCGGCAAGGAAGGTCTGCCCGTGCGCCCAGGTCGCCTCGAAGATGCCGAAGCCCGCCCCGGCCAGCGCTCCTATAGCCAGCCCCATTTGGGGGGTGATAGTCTTACCGCTCCGCCACCACCAGAAAACCATAGGCACCATCTTGGCGCCCTCCTGTACGAACCCGGAAATTATCAGGGAAGGCAGCCCCGCCAGCAGCATCCAGTGGTAAAGGGTATAGGAATCCCAGTAATGGCTCAGGGCTTTGGACGCGTACCACTGCAGCGGAATCTGCACGAACACTATCGCCAGCAGGGTTAAAAAGGCGCTTGCCACCAGCACCGCCCACAGCCGGTGCTGCTTGAAAAGCGGCGGCCAGTGCGCCAGGAGCCATATCGCGCCGAAAGCCAGCGCCACCGCGATGCCGATGAGCAGCATGTTTACGGCGAGCCCGGAGTAGTTGAACCAGGACTTCAGGTATTCAGTCATCGTTTCCCAGAGCATAACAACCTCCCACCTTAAAATACCCGCTGCAGCCGCAGGTTAGGCGTAATACCCGGTATGCGCCCACGTTTGGCGATTGGCTTGCCGTCGATTTCGTGCAGGTCGGCGGTAAAATCTATAGGCCTGGCGCCGCTGATATAGCTCCCCACCCCGAACCCGTCCACCGGCGCGCCGCGCTCCTTGAAATACCTGATTCTATCGGGGTCGATGCCGCCGCTGACGAAGATGCCTACGTGCTGAAAGCCGGCTAAATCGAGCCGGGCGCGCACCTCTTTGACCAGCTCGGCGGTAACCCTGCCCCGCTCGCTTGGCGTGTCCAGCCGCACGCTCTTGAGTTTCTTGCCCAGCGCCGCGGCCACGCGCAGGCTTTCCTCCGCCTCGTCTTTAAAGGTGTCCACCAGGGATACGCGCCCGATTTCCGGCGGCATGTGCTTATCGAAGAGCATGGTGGCTTTGACCGTGTCCCCCACCACCAGGATGAGGGCGTGGGGCATGGTGCCGGAAGGCTCCACCCCGGCCAGCCTGGCGCCGTTGACGCTGGAACAGCCGGAGCAGCCCCCCACCACCGCCGCGTAGTCCATTACCGCGGCCACGTTGGGGTGCACGTGCCGCGCCCCGAAGCTGATAAGCGGCGTCCCCGCCGCGGCGGCCGCGCACTCCCGGGCGGCGGTTGCCCAGCCGGTGGACTGCGCCAGCATGCCGATGATGGCCGTCTCGTAAAGGCCGTAGCTTTGATAGGGGGCGGTAATGCGCAGCACCACCTCTTTGGCGGCGATGGTTTCGCCCTCGGCCAGGGCCCAGACCTCGCGTTTATCTCCGGGCAGCGCTTCGGCCAATAGCGCTTTCACTTCCTCGATGCCGCAGAGCAAACCCGCCCTGCTCCCGAATACCTCCATCGTGGTTACCGGGTTGAGGTTTTCTTTTTTCAGGATTTCCAGGGTGCGCACGAAATAGACGTCCGCCGTGCCGCCGTCCAGCACCTCCGCCGACGGCTTGAATTTGGGTTGCGGCGGTTTTTTAGCGGCGGTATAGACCAGCTGGGCGCCCAGCACCTTTTCCATGTGGTCCAAAGCATAATAATGCGCCTTTTCATCGAAGGACGCCACGCAGTCCACCGGCACTTCTACGGTATAGTCCCGGTTGCGGGCGTTGGCTACCGTGTGGCAGACGCAGATATCCGTGCATACCCCGCAGACAATAAGCTTTTCCGGCTTTAGTTGTTTGAGTTTCTGTTCCAGGTCCGTGCCGTAAAAGGCGGAGTAGCGTTTTTTCTTGATGACTTCGCCGGGGAATCCGGCTAATTCCGGAATGACTTCCGCTTCCGCCGTCCCGGCGATGCAGTGCGGCGGGAACATTTTAAACTCCAGGTCGTCCTTATCATGGGAATCGCAGATATAAAAAACTCCGGCGCCGGCGGCGGTCTCTTTTGCCAGGAGCTTTTGAATGTTGGGGATAATCCGGCGCGATGCCGCCCCGCAGTATAAGGGGCACGGCTCTTCCATGAACCCCCGCAGCATATCGATGACCAGTACGGCGTTAGCCATGGGCCGCCTCCTTTTTGCCCCGCCCCGATAACCAGGACAAAAGATACAAATTAATTTAGTTCTTGTCCCGATTCCTTTCCTCATACGGGATGCCGCATGTAATCGGCATATCTTGTTTCTTGTATCTTCTCCGCTCAGGCCACTTTGTCCTGCCGGTAGCCCTCCCCGTCGATGATGACGCGGGCTTCCCCCTTTTGCCGCACCACCTCGCCGATGATTCTGGCTTCCGGCAGGGCTTTGGTCAGCTTTTTAACGCTCTCCGGCGCGCATACCACCGCCATGCCCACGCCCATGTTGAAAACGCGGTACATTTCCGCCGTCTCCACCCCGCCCTTTTTCTGGAGGAGGGTGAAAATGGGGGGGACATCCCACTTTTTGCTGTCCAGCCGCGCGGCCAGCCCTCTGGGGAGGGAGCGGGGGATATTGCCCACCATGCCCCCGCCGGTGATGTGCGCCATGCCCTTGATGCTCTTGAGCAGGGGCTTGAGCCGGTTGTAATAGCAAATATGCGTTGCCAGCAGCGCCTTGCCCGCCGTCCCGCCGAGCGCGGCGTAGCGTTTGTTCAGGGCCGCTTTCGTCTCCCCGAAGATTTTACGCGCCAGGGAGTAGCCGTTGGTATGCAGGCCGTTGGAGGGCAGCCCGATTACCGCGTCCCCGGCGGCGATGCCGCTGCCCATCGTGATTTTATCTTTTTCGATGACACCGACGACGAAGCCGACCAGGTCGAAGTCGTCGCCGTGATAGATGCCGGGCATTTCCGCCGTTTCCCCCCCGATGAGCGCCGCCCCCACCTCTTTACAGGCTTCCGCCAGGCCTTTACCTATAGCTTCCAGCCTGTCCGGCACCACTTTCCCGGTGGCTATGTAGTCGAGGAAGAAGACCGGTTCCGCGCCGCAGGTGAAAATATCGTTGACGCAGTGGTTGACGATATCCCCGCCCACCGTGTCGAATTTCCCCAGGGCGGAGGCTATTTTGAGCTTGGTGCCCACGCCGTCCACGCTGGAGACGATGACCGGGTTTTTGTAGCCCTTCATCTCGAAAAGCCCGCCGAAAAAGCCCACCCCGCTCAATACCTCCGGGCGGTGGGTGGCTTTAGCGTACCGGCTGATTCTGGAGATGACCCTGGACTTGAGGTCGATATCCACGCCGGCGGCGGCATAGGTCTCTTTCATCGCAGTTCCTCCCGCGGATAACGTTACCCCATGATATCATATTTTATGGTCAAGCTACTAACCATTTGACAGGTTCCGCCGCTATCAATATCATTAGCGCGAGGGATAATAAAATGCCGGAACGCTATTTCGGGCAGCCGCTGGAAGTCACCACCGGCGGCGATGTCAAAACGCCCGTCGCTTTCAAGCTGGACGGGCGCGACTACACTGTCGCGGAAGTGCTGGAGTCGTGGCCGGACTACGGCTTCGGGCGCAGCACTACCAGCCGGACCTGGCGGGAGCGTCACCACCGCACCTGTTTCCGCGTGAAAACCGCGGACGGCGCTGTTTTTGAAATTTATTACGACCGCGGCACCAACCTCAAACACCCGGAGCTAAAAAAATGGTACCTCAGCCGGAAACTGTAGGGCCGCCTCCGGTTTTTTGAATACAAACCACCGCCTTCATACCCGGCTCAAACACTATTCCCCCCGGCGCCCGGTGAGCATAAGACAGCTATCCCGTATTGCATCATTTCCTGATTTATCATAGAATGGTAACCGTATAAGGCGACGTGGCCAAGTGGCAAGGCGGGGGTCTGCAAAACCCCTATTCGGCGGTCCGAATCCGCCCGTCGCCTCCATTTTTTTTCTATAAAAAAGGCTGCCGCGTTTACGGCAGCCCGCTTTTTTTCTTTTAGCTAATTATGAAAACGGGAATCCAGACCTTTTTATTTTGTCATTCCGGTGAAAACCGGAATCCAGTGATTCGGGATTGGCCTGATTTCCCGTAATTTCAGCAACAATATCCCAACTGGGTCCCGTTTTTCAATATGTCTTTTTTGAGGAAAGGCGAGGTAGATTCTCGCGCCTGTGTGCCGTAACGCACTTCGGTGTACATACACGGCCGCTCAGATTACATTGAGACTCCCTCAGAATGACAAGGGGGAAATCTAAGACAGGCAGGCTTCCAGCTCGTCCTCGTAGACCACTATTTCCTTGCGCTCCTTGCCCACCTTCACGTTATAGATGTAGAATATCTGCCCGGTGCGCGGGCTTATCCAGTAGAAATTGGAGATTTCACCCACCCGCCCGGCGTACTCGTTAACGTTGTACTCGCGCTGGGTCACGCCCTGCTCGCTGATGGGCTTGATGATAACCTTCTGCCCCTTGGCGTACCTGGGCTTGCCGGTCCTGTCCTTCATCATCATTTGCGCATGATAATACGAAATCGCCGGTTTGTCAATACCCGGAAAAATACCATTTATCTCCGCCGTTAAAAAGAATACCTGCCGCGGCGCGTCCGCATATAATGTAAATAAACTTTTGTTATGAACGGATTTGTTCTATAATTTTACTGGATTTATATTTCCCCGAGGTTTTCCTGACATCAAGACCAGACAGATATTTTCCATAATCAGCGAGATTAACGAAGTATTGTCCCTCAGCAACGAACCGGAAAAGCTGGCCAATACCGCCTTGGATATTTTTTCCCAATCTTTGAACGTGGAATGCTGCTGGATACAGACCGTCGGCGATAAGAAAGATAAGGTGCTGACGCTGGCGGCCGAACGCGGCCTGAGCGACGCCATGAGGTCGGAAATCCTCGACATGGACATGAATGACGCCTTCAGCAGCCAGATAGTAGGCATGGGGCACAAAATCATCATCCCGGACATTAATAACGACGGCGCTTACGGGCTGGGCTCGTTCGGCAGCGCCGGGTACAGGTGGCTGGTGGCCGTGCCGCTGATGACCTACCGGGTTTACGGCATCCTGGGCGCCGCCTCCCATAACCGCAGAATCCTCCATAAAGATACCGCCGACCTCGTTATGGTTATCGCCGGGCTTATCGCCGGCGCTCTGAATAAAGCGCACCTGGCCCGCGGTTTCCCCGCCCGCAAAAAGCCCGCGGAACCGCCCGGCCGCGAACCGCAGCCGGCGGCGTCGCCTCCCGATATCGCCGCCGCTATTATTCCGGATACCAAAGTAATCCTTCCCCCGCCTGGTACCGCCAAAGAGGTAATGCCTGAAAAAATATCCCCCGTCCCCCCGCCTAAAAAAAGTCCGCCCCGGCCCGCGGACGCCGCTTTCAATTCCCACACCCGCAAAATGCAGTCCTTCCGCAAGTCCCACCGTTAATGCTGTTTTAACAATTCCTTGACACATTTCACATAAATACTTACAATAGGTCTATCATTGTGCATTTTGCTGATTGTCATACGCAGCAATCTTCAAGGAGGTGCTTTTCGGAGAAGATAGACTAACCGATCCCCCTGACGAACCTAATAATTAAGGAGGAGCACATTGAACATTAAATTCAACACCAGACCCTATCTGCCCACGTTAATTGCCGCTGTTTTACTTTTCATCATGGTCTTTTTACCCTGGTTAACCGCGAGCGCAAGCTACTTTGGCTATAGCATTAGCGCGTCACAGAACGGCATACATAGCTGGGGCATTCTTACGTTCATCATGAGCATCGCCGCAGCCGGGCTGTCTTTCATCACTCCCCAGAGGTCCAGGGCGATGTTCACGCTGCTGGCCGGTGTGCTGGCTTTGCTGGGCATAGTCATTCACATGGGCGTTAACCTCGGCGGCGGCGTCGGCGCCGGTGCCGGTCTTATCATCGCGCTTATCGTCTCTTTAGCTTTGATTGCCCTTGCTTATATGGACTACAAGAATATGCCCATTGCCAACATAATGAACCGTTTCAAAGCCGGTGCTAAGCCTCCCACCCAGAATCCCCCGCCGGCCAGTCCCCCTCCGGCGCCCCCGGCGCCTCCGGCACAATAGGCTTACGGCTTTAAAGAGTAATTTAATATATTAATCATCGGGCAAAAAAGGCGCTGCCTCACCCGTACGGTTACCGCGGTCAGCCAATGAAGCGGGTCCCGGGCGGGGGACAGCGCCTTGCCGTTCTTGACACCATTTCCAGCACCACGTACAATTTAACTCGGACAGGCCGGTTTACCGGCTTACTTGTCCCCCGAATCTTTCAGCACAGGCCGGGATGGCGGAACAGGCAGACGCAGCGGACTTAAAACCTGTCCAAAGAATGCACGTGGCAAGCAGGAAGTCTACTGCACAGGGTGGAGTGTTAAGCAATGTGTTAAGCAATTTCTTTGAGTCTCGGCGTGAGGGGCTGTCACTCAATACACGAGATTTTTACGAAGGTTACCTCCGCAGGGCCGGGGCCGTTATTGGCTTCAATGTTACCAGCCACGACATAAACCAGTTTATCAAAGCCCTGCCTTGCAGCAACGGCGGCAAACACGCTTATTTCCGGGTACTGAAAACCTTCTACAACTGGTTTTACTCCCCCAAGGCCGGGTACGGCCTAAAGCTGAGCGACAACCCCATACTTGGTGTTGATGCCCCAAAACAGGGTAAGAAAATACTGCCGAGCCTAACACTTGAACAGGTAGACTACATTATTGACCAAGCGGGGCGGGTTAGGGACAAGGCCATAGTAAGCCTGTTTAACGACAGCGGCCTGCGGCTGGAAGAGCTGACCAATATTAACCCGCAGGATATTGATTGGAACAGGCGTTTGATAAAGGTGCGGGGCAAGGGTAACAAGGAAGGCTACGCCCTGTTTGGTGAGCGAACCGCAGCCCTGCTTAAGGAATGGCTAGAGCAGCGCCCGGCAGATAGCAGCTTGTGGCACATAGGGAGCTACACTATTGCCGACATGCTTGAAAAGCTAAGCGCCAAAACTGGCATTACTTTTTCAGCCCACACTTTCCGCCGCACGTTTGCCAGTATCTTGGCCAAGCGGGGTGTTGATAGCCTTCACATTATGCGGCTGGGTAGGTGGGAAAGTATAGCTATGGTTGAGCGTTACACAAGGTCGGTAAGGTTTGAAGACAGCATGAAGTTTTATGCGGCCATAGTTAATTAGGTTTTTAAAGAACACGGCAACAAAGCCCCTAGGCGGCAAGTGTCTAGGGGCTTTTTATTTTACCAATCTTTACCGTTGACACCTAGCAAGGCTCATGTTATTATCAGTTACACTAGTTTCTTTAATCTTAAATCGTAAAAATATGAAAGTATTTAGAGTTATACTTCTTATCTTCGCAGCAGCGTTAATTATCTTAGGTATTTTTTATATACCAGCGGCAGATTCTATTGAAAAGGAATCCCCCGGTCACTTAACGTCTTTTGGGTTATCTCTTTTAGGGATTTCACTTGGGCTTGTTTCCCTTGCTATAGCTTTTATTGCTCTTTTTATTGCCCTTTCTTCCAATCCCCCAACAAAAGTATTTGCAGGGTTAGAGTTTAATAAAAGATTGGTGTCTATGAAAAATCTTGCTGCTGCTGGAAGCCTTGTTGGTGTGGTTGAAGTTCAAGGCGCTGGAATGCAGAAGACCGAAGCTTTTTTATGGGATTTAAGGGCTATGGCACAGGTTTACAAATGGGCCGATAAGCCACGCTTGGTAGAAGCACGAGCCTTGATAGAAAATGCACCACTTTATTTTGAAGGATTAGTAAGTGCTGCTACGTTATCAGAAGTTAAAAAATTGTGCAGGCTGATATGCGGCAGACCAAAACGGGGAGGCAAAGTAATGGCAGATGAAAGTAAAAAGGACAAGAAAAAGATTAATTGGTGGAAAGAACTAGCTCCACCATTACTAATGGGCGCTGGTCAACTTTTCTTCGGAATCGTACTTACAGGAATGGTATTATACCTAGTGGCGAAGTATAAGGAAGGGGATTTTGAGCCATTCGCATTGGCAACAGTTGCTGGGTTACTGGGAGGTTTCCCCCTTGTTACCTCATTTGGAGAGAAGGTGGAGGAAGGAATTAAAAAACAACTAAGGTGGGTAGGGGGATTATATATATTCTCAGCAATCTTTTTTGTAGTGTTCGGATTTTATCAAGCAGCAGACCAGGCATGTTTAATTCCACAGTCTGGGTCATGGGTTTGGGCATTTCAGGTCATATATGCCGTGACATTTTATGGGGCTGCTATTTCGTTGATTATAGGGATGTGGCTGACTTTGATATTATTACCTAAGTTGGTGGGGCTTGGAGCTGTTACCGATAGGTTTAAGAGAATATTTAGGAGAAAAGATAAAAAGTAAAGTGGGTATGCGGCACCCATTATTCCTTATTTATCAAATAATTACGCACAATTTTATCAGCATTTATCCTTAAAAGCACTACCCCCCGCAGCTTGGAGTACACCCCCTTACAAATATCAATTTCCCTTGGATTTACCGTGGCAATGGCGCCTAGTACGCTTAGGTTGTGTGCCTGACAAAGCTAAAAGTGGGGCGCACAACTAGGCTTATGTTAGCTCATGCGTTCTGATTTACTGCGCAGGGCGGTGGGGCCGGGGAAGAAGGCCCTAGATAGGCACCACAGGCACAACACCCTGTGTCGTGTATTATACGGTGTCTCAACAAATTGTCGCAACCCCACACTTGGTAGGTAAGACAATACTTCCTAGAAGGTTTGAGCCAGAGGATTCGCAGTACAGCGTGCCTCGCTGCCTCCGCCGCAATAACCCCACGCTTGAGTTATTTCACAGGGTTAGTAGGTGGGTTAATTTTAGACCAGTCTACATCAACAATAAAGCTCTTTGCCTTTAGCGTCTTTGCCATTCCTTGGGTATGCACAGTACCAAGGTAAATCTTATCGCAGAGGGCTGTTTTATCTAACGTTGGTTTAATTTGGTTAAATACACGAAGGTTATATGTTGCTTCTGCCGAGGTGGAGGAAACAAAACTAAACTGCGATGTGCCTTGAGAATATGTTAGGTGAAAGTCAGTAGTTCGCCCCTTAACGCCTTTAGGTTTAATTCTCATACTCATGGTTTCACACTGCCACAGCATAGTGTTTAGGTTATCGCTTTTTTGGCACCTTATAGTAATTGAAAGGCTAAGCTGATACATATTATTTACAAACTCAATTACCACTTTCCCATGGCCTATAATCGCATACTTGGGGCTGAACCGCCTCCAATAGTTCCATACCTTAAACTGCCAGCCATACGTGTGCCACCATTTTTTAGAGTTTTTTGGCAGGTGCCAAATGAACTTACCAAATGCGGGAACAGCGTGGTTGAGAATGATGGTGGCAATGGTAACTAAGAGGCTAACTACAACGGTAACTTGACCTTGGGGAGTGCCCAAGAAATCCTTGATGTTATTAAGCCAGTCCATTAACTATATTGTAGGGCTTCGTGTTCCGTTGTCAAGGGTAATGCAGGGTGGGGAGGCATTTAACCTCCCGCCGCCATGCTGCCGGGCACACGGCGCTGGTACATATACTTGCAGCTTAGCGGCCTATTCAGGGGCGGGGCGCATTATTACACCCATAGCAGACCCATAGCAGCAGATATAGCAGTTTGGTGGCGGCATATTGGAAACAGGGTGGTGGGTGGTGGCCGTACTTCAAACCCTGCCCAAACTCGCATATTTACAGCTAGATACAGGCAGCTTGGTGCTTGCGCCCAGGAACTGAACCAGCAGGGCGAAGATAATAAACCTCAAAACCTAATTCTATTCTCTTCATCTTCTATTCTGTTTCAGTTTCTGTTCTATACTATTCCCCCCGTTACCCGTAACCGTTACCGGCACCGTTATCGGTAAGCTGGAAGCCAAAGCGTTGGCTGGTGTTTGCAGTCCGTTTGCAGAGCGTTTGCAGCACCGTTTGCAGTTCGTAGCTTTGGCTCATGGTTTTTCTTACCGGGCTTAGTGGGCTTTAGCTTTGAGTAACAGTAAGGTAACAAAGAGGTAACAGGTGAGGTAACAGCAGTTAGCCTTACCCCATGGTTTACAGTAGTGTTGCAGGCCCGTTGCAGAGGCGTTGCAGTTGTTAGCTTTGCCTCTTGGTTTACAGGTTGCCGGGCTGCCTAAACTTCCCCATTTCGTTGCGTTCGGGCGGCATCTTTACCTTGTCTTCCCACCCCTCCGGCGCCGGGTAACGGCTGCCAAACTTAAACCTCAACCCTGCTTGGAATTCCCACCAGTCGGTAATTTGTATTAGCTGCGTGCCGCCGCCAGTGTAACGGATAATAAGCTGTACTTTGGCCATAGCTGCCAAGGCGCTTTCCACTTCTTTTTCAGTGATCTCATCAATTAAGGGCACAACCTGAACCTTAACCTTGCGGGCACCACCAGCATACCGCCCTTGGTCGTCTGCGTGGGCCAACAGCCACGTATAAATTAAGGCCCCTTTTACACCCAACCCCGCAATGCGCTCGCTGGTGCTTATTGTTTGGTAAAGTAACCTAGCCCCTGCTTTATGCGGCATGTTTCTGCCCTCGTCTTTCGTTATATCGCTGCCTGCTTTCATTGGCGCATTCCCGGCAACGGCGGTAACCGTTACCATCAACTAAAGGGTTTACCTCGTTAAAGGGGTGGCCGTTGGGGCAGGTGGCGCTTAAAACTATGATATGGAACCTTCGATGCCCCGTGGCCGTAACCATAGCAAGGTGGTGGGGGTTTACGCATTGCGTGTTCTTACAGAGATGGTGTAGGTTAAAGCCGGGGGGCGGTAACTGGCCGCCAGCTAATACCCATGCGCAATTGTATGGTGTCTTTAACAGCCATCGGTCACCTACTTTGATATTCAGCCTGCCGTAAATGTCATTCAAAGAGCTAACGCCCAGCCATACCCAGCAGCGGCTTATCATTCCGGGCATTAACGGCCCATTTTTATCTACCTTTTTCTCAAAGCGTCCTTTTACCGCCTTAATTGCGTTTTCTACTTTGCTGCTCATTACCGCCTCCTGCGCCTATTGTGTTCTAGGCTAAGTGTTTTACCGTATGGCACCTGTTCAAGAGCAGTTGAATAGGCGTTAATAAAAGGCCTCACCGCCCCGCATCGTTCACAAACGCCCCGGCTGGTGGGGCCGTTAGGTGCTGCAATTACCCAGTAATGCACGCAAGCCCGTTTACCATTTTTAATGGTAGTTACCCGCATAAGAGCCTCCTGTCAAGCGACACAATGCAAATTTTCAGGCTCTAACTACTTGGGCAATGGTTTGCTATGCCCATAGCTTTTACTGTACGCTTTTTCTAAGGCGGCCAGCTCCTGCCCTGTAAATGTCTCGCCAGCCTCAATACGTTCTAGGGCACCGGGTGGCAGCGGCAGTGTGTTTTGGTTATGGCCGTCTCGTAGTAGTTCGTTTAACAAGTACAATCCTTTGTTATGTGCGTCATACATTTTAATACCTTCTTTAAAATTAGTTAGCCGGGCACCTGCTTGCCGTAAAACAGGCGCCCGGCCTTAGCTAACCCACCTTGTACGGTAAAAACCGCCGGAGCAGGGTTAGCCGCTTAGGAGGCAGCTCCGATTTACCCGCTGATGTGCCCATAAGCTTGCGGCTGCAATGGGGCAAGGCAGCGTAGTAACATTTACCGCAATTTGCCCATATCGCAGCGGGTCTAGAATTCTAAGTATCGTCGTTAACGGCAGCACTTAAGGCACCCTGTACAAGGCCAAGAGTGATGTCAACGAGCACCTCCGTGGCCGAAACCACTTCCGTGACAATACCAGCTACGATGCCCTGTGTGGCCGTACCAGCGTCATTTACGGTGTCATCGTCCTCAACATAGCACTTTAGCCCCACGTCTGATTGAACCAGGTCGGCGGTGGTAAACGGGAAGGTGCCGCCCCTGATAACCCGGACGGACTTGCCGCCCTGTGTATGCCCTACCTTGGTGTTATCGCATTCTTCATGCGCCACACCCAACGGCACCTTGCCGCTGGCGTTGGTCGCTGGTTCGGCATATCCGGCATTGTTGGCCACCACCAAAGCACCTTTGTAGATGTGTTTATTATCTTCCACCAGAAAGGTCTGTAAAGGCCCGGCGCTTTTAACGCCCCTATCTTTATTACTTGAAAGTGCCATAATTACACTCCTTAAGTTAGGCAGGCAGGGTAGGCTAAACCCACCCCGCCCACCTTTTATTTTAGTCCGAGCAGTCCACCATGACCGCAGCCCTCGGCTCAAGCAGGGCGGCAGCATAACGGCCATCTATGCCGTAATGCACGAGCCGCTTCATGAAAACATCGTGGTTATCCGGCTTGTCCAGCGCAACAAATTCAGGCTTTTTGCGCATCTGGAAAAGCATGGGTTTGAGTTCGTTTTGGGTGGCCACGAGGTAATAGTCGTGCCCGGCGGTGGCGCCGCTGGTAAAGTAAGGGGAAACAACGATGTTTTTGATTAGTTCGGCTTCCGCCCGCTCTGTGCCCGCCACGGCAGGCAGCAGGGCGTTGCGGATGGGCAGTTCCATGACAGCGCTGCATACGATGGTGTCCGGCACGAGGTCGAGGTATTCGCCCCGGTCGTCCTTAAAGTTACGCATGGCCTGCACCGCTGCGGCAATGCCCGCCCGGATTTTATCGCCATCGGCGGCGTAAGCCCCGCCAGCGATGTTGTTGATGTTGCCGCTGTTGCCGAAGGTGCGGCTGGCGCTGAAGAAGTTTACGCCGTCATAGGTTACGGTGCTGGCCCCGGCATTAAGCAGCTGGTAAATGAGCTTTGCCGGGTGGTTAGCCGCCCGCACTGCCAGCTGGCGCACACGGGGGGCAATAAGGGCATATTTATCGTCTTCAAGGGTATTGCGGTCAACGCCAATGGTGCCCTCGTAGTTTTTATTGGTGATTTCGTAACCCTTGGCCGATAAGCCCGTAACGATGCGCATGTCTTTCCACTCTGACAGGGCCGGGACGGCTTCAAGCCAATTGTAGCTTTCCTTGTCGCTAAAGCTGTCCGTAAGCAGGCACAGGGCACGCCATGCCGCAACCTTGTCTGCCTCGGTAAAGGCATTTAAGAATATTGCTTTGAAACTGGTTAAAACCCCACTTAAAAAGTCGCTAGTAACAAGCGCCATAGTTTTAGTCTCTCCTTTAATTTATTCTTCGCTGGGCTGTGGGACAACCTCTGGTGGTTCGTTGTGCGTAACTTCCACCACCTCGCCCTGTTCGTCAACAAGCATTGTATGAACGTGTGTCGGCTGCCCGGCGAGGTACTTTTTAAGTGTTTCGATTGGCACACCCCGCCACTTTTGATTACCCATAAGCCCTCCCTTTTGCTTACTTCTACCAGCAATTAGACTGCGCACTTCCCGGCAACGCCTCTGCTGCATCAGTCGGTATTCCCGGCCTTCCGCAGGGCCTGCCCTCAAGCCACGGCAGCGGTCTGTTGGCATAAAAAATAAGCTCTAGCATGTTTTTATTCTATGCCAGAGCTTTTAGGGTTAATATAGGCAGTAAATAGTGTACTAGTTTATGTATGTAAAATTTTTTGTAGTTCACGCCCTCGTTTAACTGCCTCTTGAGCAGTTCTTGATTGCGTTGGTTTCTCATAAGCATCATTTTGTATTGGAAATCCAAGGATTGTGGCTATTTCTTTATACGTCCGCCCAGCGCTTTTGAGTTTCGCAGCTTCAATACACTTTTCATCGGGTATTGGGGGCCTTCCTGCTTTTATACCCTCGCTTATATCTTGGAGTAGCCCGCTTTCTATAAGTTTGGGGCGAACATTCTTTTGCCACCATTCAACCGATTTCCACACCTCTGCTACGTTTTTTCTTGTGGCGAAGGTAACTTCAAGGTATAGGTGATTGTCTCTAGCGCTGATAGATGTACGTACCTTTGAAGCAGGCGCAGGCAGTGTTCGTATGTCTTCTTCTGTTATATTATCGAGGTTGAGCCATAAAACAATTTGGTACAAAACCACCCACATAGTGGGGTCAGTAGGAAGCCCAAGGGCCGGGTCTTGACTTAGATTCTCAAGCGCTCGTTGAAATCGCTGGTGTCTGGTCGTTCCTTCATCATATTTGTCGTGGTAATTTACATCTTTTCTATCAGCAGCACATAAATCTTTCCAAAAAATTTCAGCTTCAGACGGAGACTTGGCAAGCGCCGTTATTTGCCACTCGTGCCTTAGCTGCATAATCTTCTCTTTAAAAGCAGGGCTTTTACATAATTTTAGCAGCGCAAGCCTTGCAGGTTTTGTATAATGCTTGCCCTTTTTCTGTTTATTTTCGCTCACGTTATTATTCCCCCCTGTTAGTTAAAGGCGCTTATATACTCGATTTTAACCTAGAACATATGATGGAGCAACTCCCTCATGCCGCTTGATACCTATGATAACTACAGACAACCACCTGTATCCGCTTAAATTCTGCCCACAGTGCGGGACAATAGCCGACAACAACGGACAATTGGCTCGCTCTTGTTCCCAGTTCCCACTATCATCAAACTAGGCTGCCAAGGCAGCCAAAAAAGGAGGTACAAAATGGCAAAGCAAAAACAACCCGGCAACCTTTTACCCCACAACCCGTTAACGGCAGCGGGCGTACTGGCCGAACTCAAACGCCTAAAGGGCAATAGGGCTTGGCTAGAGTTTGAGTTAGAGCTGCTTGCAGCCAAGTACCCGGACAACACTATCTTCAGGACTGCGCTTGAACATTACACCACCAAGGCCACCACAGCCACTGCCAAAACCACCACCCTGCCCGGCACCAAGGGGAAAGCAGCTAAGAAAACGGAGGCAAAGTAATGCAGCAAAAATCGTTAAGGCAACTGGCAAAGGAACTGGGGGTGTCAGCAAGCTACTTGTCACAGGTAAGGAATGGCAAGCGTCCTGCAAGCCAAAAAGTGTTAAGCAAAGCGTTAAGCAAAAAACAAAGCCTTGACACCCTGAACGGCACCACGTACAATTTAACTCGGATACGCCGGGATGGCGGAACAGGCAGACGCAGCGGACTTAAAATCCGCCGGAGAAATCCTTGTGGGTTCGAGTCCCTCTCCCGGCACCAGAGGTGAACATGCCCTGGATAGTGGTTATCCTCAGCTACCTCCTCGGCGCTTTCCCCACGGCTTACCTCGCCGGGCGCGTTATCGCCGGCGGCGATATCCGCCGTATCGGGGATGAAAACGCGGGCGCGGCCAACGCCTACCGCGAGCTCGGCCCCAGGGTGGGCATCATCGTCGGCGTGATAGACGCCGCCAAGGGCTCGCTGATTATCCTCGTCGCCCAGGCGGGCAACATGTCCCAGGCCGTGGTGCTGCTGGCCGGCATCGCGGCGGTGGCCGGTCACAACTGGCCGGTCTTCCTCGGTTTCCGCGGCGGTCGGGGCGTCAGCATTACCATCGGCATCCTCTACGTCCTGGTGACCATTCCCATGCTCATCCTGACCCTCCCCACCCTGCTGGTCCTCATCTGGCGGCGCAACGTCACCCCGTCCATGGCCTTCCTCTTCATCTTTCTTCCCTTCATAGACTGGTGGCTGAAAGTGCCGCCGCTGCTCATCGGCTACGGGATTGCCCTCCCCGCCCTGGTGGGCATCACCACCTTTTTCCGCACCCGCCCCAAAGCGCTCAACCAGCCCCGCAACTCCTCCGCTGATTGACACCACCAGGGTGGATTGTTAAACTTGAATGTCAGTAAATTCCTTATTTTCTTTGCGGGGGACGGCGTTGACTAAAGCGACTGAAAAAGGGCTGGTGCAGGTCTTTACCGGCGGGGGCAAGGGTAAAACCACCGCCGCCCTGGGGACGGTTGTCCGGGCCGCCGGGCACGGCCTGAAAATAGGGATTATTTTTTTTATCAAGGGCAAATCATCCATCGGGGAATACCGCACCCTGGCCGGGCTGCCCAATGTTAAAGTACAGAGCTTCGGGCTGCGGCAGTTCATCTACAAGAACAATGAGATAAATCCGGCGGAAAAAGCGGAGGCTGAGGCCGCCCTGGCCGCGGCGCGGGCGGCGGTGACGGGCGGGGAATTCGACCTCCTGGTGCTGGATGAAATCAACATGGCGGTGGATTTCAAGCTGGTCCGGGCGGAGGACGTCCTGGGGCTCATCAGGGACAAACCGACCCGCCTGGAGCTTATCCTGACCGGCCGCAACGCCGATAGCCGCATTATCGAAGCCGCCGACCTCGTGACGGAGATGGTTAAAATCAAGCACCCCTATGACCGTGGTATCAAAGCCAGGAAAGGAATCGAGTATTAATCATGCCTGATAGACCCAAGCTGCTGCTGGCGACCAATAATACGGGCAAACTACGCGAGTACCGGAGCCTGCTCCAGGGCATCCCTTTCGATATGGTTACCCTGGCCGATGAAGGCATTACCGCGGAGGTGGCGGAAATCGGCCAGAGCTTTGAGGAAAACGCCACCCTGAAAGCCACCACCCTGGCCGCGCTTAGCGGTCTGCTCTCCCTGGCCGACGATTCGGGACTGGAGGTGGACGCCCTCGGCGGCGAGCCGGGTGCCCGCTCCCACCGCTTTGCCGGGGAAAACGCCACCGATGCCGATAGAATAAATCATCTGCTGGAGAAGCTGAAAGACGCGCCCGACCAGATAAGGACGGCGCAGTTCCGCTGCGTTATCGCCATCGCCGAGCCTAACGGCCGGGTGGAGCTTTGTTCCGGCATCTGCCGGGGGGTTATCATCAAGGAGCCGCGGGGAACCAACGGCTTCGGGTACGACCCCGTTTTTCTCATCCCGGAATTAAACAAGACGATGGCGGAGCTGACCATGGAAGAAAAAAACCTCATCAGTCACCGGTCGCGGGCGGCGGAGCAGGCACTGGCCAAGCTGATGGAGTGGTAGGGAAAAGGGGCGGCGCGGGCGTAAACAGCCCGCGCCGGTTTAATCGGGATTATCGCTGTTTTACTTTTACCTGCCTGACCGGCAGGGCTTCAATATAGCCGCGGTAGCCCAGTGGCTCAAGCTGGAGTCGCGGGCCGTCTTCATCCGCCCAGGCAAAGCCGTACAGTTCCGGATTATAGGTTTCCAACATATCCCACATAGCCATGATGTGTTTGACGGATTCGGCGTCATCGAAGGGCTGGCTCTGGAAGACCATCATCTTGCACGGCTTGAGGTCGATAATTTCATAGCCGTCCGGCACCGGGCCGGCATAATCCGCCGGCATTTCCACCCCCTGCGCGTATTCCGATGTTCCCGGTTTTTGTAAGCTCTCAGGCAGCCACATCCCGCAAGGCTCATAAAGGGCATCTTTCACAGCCTTAAGGTCGCTAAGAAAATCGCAGTTTACTTCCTGGCAATACTCAAAGTAGTGGGTAGCCTTGATGCCCCTTTTCAGAATCAGCTTCCGTGCCGGGCGGTCCGCAACCTGTATGAAATAAGTATTGGGTTTTGATTTTTTATCCACTTATTTGCCTCCTTTTTGCGGGCAAAGGTAGTAATAGGGATGTTGGCGGGGGTATCAAGCGAAGTCGAACCGGCCGCGTTCCGTGAAATGGAATTTATCGTCCGGCACATGGTAAGAAACACTACTGCAGAAGAAGGAGCCGGACGGCGTTTTGTCCTTGAGCTTTTCCATCAGCTCCCGGGTGTAGTCTCTCGTAATATATTCCGCAATGGTCATGTGCGGGGAAAACGGGTATTTCCGCAGTAAAGCGCCTTTAAAAGCCGCGGCTTTTTCCAGCGCGGCGCGCAGGTTATCCAGCGCGGCAAACGGCTCTATCGCCAGGCAGACGCCGGGGGCGGGCAGATAGTTTATCAGCGGCCCGTACTTTACGGTAAAAGGCTCGATGCCGGCGGCTATCGACTTCATTTCATACCAGTTATCATCGCTTAGGGGGCGGGGAAAAGGAACGGTAAGGCTGATATGGGTGCCGCAGATGGCCTGCGCTTTGGGGTCATACCTCCGGCGGAGCATTTCCATCCCCAGCAGCGGCGGGTCCGGTGGAATAATCAGCATGGCGCCGTACCGGTACTCCTTTTGCCAGTTTTCCCAGCGGCTGGTGTCCGCCGCGTATTTGGTCAGCATATTACGCTCCTCTCCAATCCGGTTTTCGTTTATATTTATTGTACCACCCGGACGCAACTGGGGCGGCGATGCTGCCCCTTACAAAATTGCTTGCAGACCGCCGTATAGCACGTCCCGGATTGTTTCTTCTCCGTCCGTGATATTTGAGATGATGTTTATTTGCAAGTCTTTTTCCGGGATATAGCGCGAATCGAACCCCACCCCCGCGTCCCCACCCACGATAAAATACATATCCATGCCGCTGTATCTGGAAATATATATCCCGCAGCCGTATGCCACCGGCGCGTCCACGGTGATATGGGGCGTCAGGAAGGCTTTGGTGAGATTTTTGGATAGGATTTTATTACCGAACAGCGCTTTCCAGAGCTTTAGAAGGTCGGGGGCGGTGGTGAAAGCGCCGCCGTCGGACGCGCCCCGGATGGGGAGGCTGTAAATATTGGTTTCACCGGTTCCGCCGTTTTTCTTGTATCCGTAGGCCGTGTTCTCCGGCAGCCGGTTGAAGGCGTAATACCCGGAATCATTCATGCCCGCCGGGGCAAACACGCTCTCGCGGATGAAGTCCCGGTAAAGCCGCCCGGTGATATGCTCGATAATCACGCCCAGCAGGATAAAACCGCCGTTGGAATAGGAAAATCTCTCGCCCGGGCTGTATTTCGGGCGCTTACCGGCGAACAGCGGCAGGTAGTCGGTCGGCGTTTCCAGCTTGTACCACGGTATATCCACGAAGAAATTCTCGGAGTCGATGTCCCAATCTTCGTCATAGTAGTCGTAAATGCCGGAGGAATGTGTCAGCAGCTGGGCGACAGTCGCTTTAGAGTCTATATAGCTGAAGTCTTTCTGGAAAATGTCCCGCACCGTGCTTTCCAGTGATAGTTTCCCCGCGTCTATCAGCGCGCCGATACCTAAAGCGGTGAACAACTTGGTGCCTGAGGCAATCGCGAATCTGGTAGTTACGGTGTTTTTCCTTTTATTTGCCCTATCCGCATCCCCGAAGGCCTCCCGGTAAAGCGCTTTTCCGCCCCGGTGGATAGCCGCTACCCCGGAAAAGGATGTTGCCGCGGCTTTATCCCTGATTTGCTGAATGAGTGTGTTCATTTGATACTGCCTTTATGATGGCATGCCGCCACATTCTACCCCCTTTCTCTTTTCTATTCAATCCTTACTACTTCCTTGCTACTTGTAACTTGTTACTTGCTGCTTTTCTCCCTCCCCTGTAATCCTCTTCCCCTTTACTGTATAATACTAGCTAGAGGCAAAAATATGACCGGAATATCGGATTCTTTCCAGCGCCCCATCAACTACCTGCGCATCTCCGTAACGGACCGCTGTAACCTCCGTTGCGTTTACTGCATGCCGCAGGAAGGCATCAGCCTGATGTCCCACTATGACATCCTGAGCTACGAGGAAATCTACACCCTGGTCAAAGTTGCCGCGGAGCTGGGCATCAATAAAATCAGGCTCACCGGCGGGGAGCCGCTGGTCAGGGCGGGCGTATCGGACCTGGTGCGGCTCATCGCGGAGATAGAGACCATCGATGATATTTCCCTCACCACCAACGGCATTCTGCTGGCGCGCTACGCCGCCGACCTTAAGGACGCCGGACTGGTGCGGGTCAACGTCAGCCTGGATACCCTCCAGCCGGAAAGGTTCCGCCGGATTACCCGCTGCGGCGACCTCAAGGACACCCTGAACGGCATCGAAGCCGCCCGCGAGGCCGGCCTTACCCCGGTGAAAATCAACATGGTGGTCATGGCCGGCGTCAACGATGATGAGATTCCCGATTTCGCCCTGAAGTCCGTTAATGACGGCTGGCACGTCCGCTTTATCGAGCAGATGCCGGTCAACTCTGAAGCGACGGCCTCCCCCGGGTTCTTTTCCGTCAGCGATATGCGCAAGCGCATCGAGCCGCTGGGCAAACTGGAACCCTGGAAGGTGGAGGTGGGCAACGGTCCCGCCAGGTACTTCCGCCTGCCCGGCGCCAACGGCACCATCGGCTTTATCACGCCCGTTACCGAGCATTTCTGCTACCAGTGCAACCGCCTCCGCCTGACCGCCGACGGCAAGCTGCGCCTTTGCCTGCTCAACGAGGATGAAATCGACCTCAAGGACCCTTTGCGCAGCGGCGCCTCCGTCGCCGAGCTGAAAGCATTGATGGAAAACGCCATCGCCAGGAAACCGCAGGGCCATCACCTCGCCGAGGGCGTCACCCACAAAGGCCGCCCCTTCTCCCAGGTGGGGGGATAATAGGGGTCAAGGGTCTGGTAAAATAAAAAAAACGGTGCTATGATAAGCCCGAGAGGCTCTGATGCAGGTAAACTGGAAAGACTATATCGTCAGCACGCCGGGGGTTTTACACGGCAAACCCCGCCTTAAAGGGACCAGGATTCCCGTGAGCCTGGTGTTGGGCTATCTGGCGGCAGGCAAAAGCGCCCGGATAAAAAAGGAGTTACCGGACCTTACCGGGGAACAGGTAGCCGCCTGCCTGGATTACGCCCGTGAGCTGGCCGAGTTCGAGGTTATCACTGCGTGAGCTTAAGGTTCTTCGCAGACCATTGTATTCCCGAATCGGTAGTTCAGTCGCTTCGAAGCGCCGGCCATGAAGTGTTAAGGCTTAAAGAGTACCTTCCGGCGGATTCAATAGATGCCGGCGTTATCGCTAAAGCCCGGGAGTTGGATGCGATTTTACTCTCCTTGAATGGAGACTTCGCCGATATTGTGAATTTTCCGCCGGCGGAATACAAAGGAATAATCACTCTTCAAGTGGAAAACCACCCGGAAATCCTGCCGGGGCTTTTAGCCACGCTAACTAAATATCTATCAGACCATGATAATATGGACCATTATACCGGCAAGCTGTTGATTGCCGAGGTTCATAGAATCAGGAGAAGATAATGGCCCGTAAAAAACTGACCCACCTTGATGACGCCGGCCGACCGCGCATGGTGGACGTGACCACCAAGGCGGAGACCGCCCGTGTCGCCATCGCTAAAGGGCTGGTGCGTATGCGGCCTGCCACTTTTAAACTCATTATGAGCGGCGGCATGGCTAAAGGGGACGTGCTTACCACCGCCCAGTTGGCGGGCATCATGGCCGCCAAGAAAACGCCGGACCTTATTCCCCTCTGCCACCCCATACTCATCGGCAGCGTGACGGTGGACTTTACGCCGGATGAAGCGGATAGCACCATCGGCATTGCCGCTACCGTGCAGAGCACCGGGCAGACCGGGGTGGAGATGGAAGCGCTTACCGCCGTCTCCGTTGCCGCCCTGACCATTTATGATATGTGCAAGGCCGTTGACCGGGGCATGAAAATAGAGAATATCCGCCTGGTGAAAAAAAGCGGCGGCAAGAGCGGCGCCATCGAGCTTGAATAGAACCCTATAATGTTGTATACTAGTCCACCAAGGCATTTTTCGGGGGTGCGCAATGAAATTAACCTGTCTTCAGGAAAATCTTAACCGGGGACTTGGCATTGTCGGCCGGGCGGTTGCTACGCGGACGACCCTCCCCATCACTAATAACGTCCTCCTCAGCGCGGAGAACGGCCAGCTTAAACTGGTGGCTACCAACCTGGAAATGGCCGTCAGCTGCTGGATTGGCGCTAAAATCGAGGAGGAGGGCGCTATCACCGTACCGGCCCGCCTGCTTACGGAGTTCGTGAGCTCGCTCCCCGGCGATACGATAGCCATTAACCTTTCGCCGCAGACCAAGACGCTCGGACTCAAGTGCGCCCGCTTTGAAGCCCGCATCAGCGGCGTTGACGCCAAGGAATTCCCCCCGATTCCCAGCGTTGACGAGGGAGTTACCACCAGCGTGGAGGTTGAAACCCTGCGCCAGGCGATTAACCAGGTGGTTTTCGCCGCCGCCACGGAAGAGTCCCGCCCCGTGCTTACCGGCGTCTGCGCCCAGTTCGAAGGCAGCACGCTTACCCTCGCCGCCGCGGACGGTTTCAGACTAGCCGTTTTCAAGCTCCCCATTACGGACAAGGTCGAACAGAAGACCGAGGTCATTATCCCCGCCCGCACCCTCGCCGAATTGAACCGCCTCATGGGCGACCAGGAGGAGGCCGTCAGCATCACCCTGAATCCCAACAAGAGCCAGGTGCTGTTCCGCCTCAAGAGCACGGAGCTTGTTTCCCAGCTCGTCCAGGGCACTTTCCCCAACTACTCCCAGCTCATCCCCAAGAGCTATAATACCCGCGTCATGGTCAGCGTCAAGGAGTTCCAGCAGGCCACCAAGACCGCTTCCATCTTTGCGCGCGACGGCAGCGGCATCGTCAGGCTGGTAATCACGCCCGGCAGCGAAACGAACCCCGGCCGACTCTCCGTATCCGCGCGGTCGGAGGAAATCGGCGACGACGTGGGTGAAATCGACGCCACCGTAGAAGGCGCCGACGCCAAGATAGCCTTCAACGGCAAGTATCTGACGGATGTTCTGGGCGTCCTCCGCGAATCCCAGGTTGCGCTGGAGACCACCAATCCCTCCAGCCCCGGCCTTATCCGCCCGGTAGGCACGGACAACTATACCCACGTGGTCATGCCGATGTTTGTTCAGTGGTAGGTAAAAAGGATGAAGTTCCGCATAATCACTGAATATGACCCGAAGACCGGAAGCTACGCGGCTTATTGTCCCGAATTACCGGGGTGCTGCAGCGCCGGTGATACCGAAGCAGAAGCGCTGACCAACGCCAAGGAAGCGATTGCTCTCTACCTTGAACCAAGCTCATTGAAGCTCAACCCTGATGAAAAGGTTTTCGAGGTGGAAATACCGGTCTGATGGCGCAAGCTTCCACGGCTCAAAGCCGGCGAGGTTATCAAGATACTTCAATACCACGGTTTTGTTCTTGTTTCACAACGGGGGAGCCACCAGAAATGGCGCAATGATGCCACTCTCAAACAGGTCATCATCCCCTATCATCAAGGCAGACAACTACCGCTTGGAACAATAAAAAGTATTATTGAAGGCAGCGGGATTCCCCAAAAAGAATTCCTGAAGTAACTGGAGTATTTGGTTTTCGTCAAAGCACCCGCGTGATATCACAAATCCCCATGTTTGTACAGTGGTAATTTGGACTTAAATTAGTGATAATTGGGGGAGCAGAGATGCTCCCCTTTTTTATTGCCCCCCGTTCCCATGTCTCGCGGGGGCCTCCAACACCAGTAATAGCTTTAAATTAAACGACCTACCCTGCTAACAGGACGTCGGAAAAGCTATATGAACTATGTTCCATTAATATCACAGAAGTATTTTATTTTAATCCAACAACATACTATTTTTTATATCTCCCCAAGAGTCATATGGGCGGTTGTGGGGTATGGTATGAAAGACTAATCTAATTCCCTAATGGAGGAACATCTTTCGCTGCCTCCTCGGTTGTACTGGGTGTACTCGCAGCCTCATCTTGTTTTCTTTTCAAATTCTCAGCAATACTGACGGATTTGGTGTAGTAGGCCGTTACTTTTTCCACATCTTTAAGACCGGAAAAGGTGAGAGTGATATCTATCGATCCCTTGTTAAAAGGATAATCGCCATAACTAATTGTTGCCTCAGGGGCAATACTACGAATGCGCTCTCCTATGTGCTTTACTAAATCGATGTTCATTTCTTCCTGTGGAGCCGAGACCAAGTACAACGCCTTCGCTGCATGTTTGGTATCACAGCTTAACGAAAGTTCACTAAGAGCTATTTCCATTGTCTCGTTGCCCTTGTTCTTGACTTCGTCCCACGGAAGTGTAATCAAACGTAGATTCGACCTCCCATAACCTAGAACCGTCCATCCGGACAGACTTTGTATTATGCCTCCAGCATCAAGAATATGGACACCTATACGCTTTCTCTTTTTTTCTTCTCCAGCGCATAAGAGGCTAAAAAATGGTTCAGCGATTAATTTGTTAGTTTTTTCTATGTTGTCGGCTAAAGAATAACCTTTTGCCGAATATCTCTGATTATCAATCAAAAAGGTTGCATTAGCTATAGAGTAAACGGATTTCAAGCACACGGCCGTATTGTAAGTAGTTCTTTCGTCAATCTCCTCTTCATGTTCAAATGGTAGAACAATCACAGCGTATACCGGCTTATCTGTATAACGCTCTTTTATAATCCGTATCAATGCTTGAATGCCCCCCGACCCAGTACCTCCGGCGGCGCCAGCAATAAGCAAGAAGGCATCAGTTTCCGGGAATCGTTTTGCCTTTCTTACAGCATCAACGACTTTGTAACCATCTTCTTGGACTATCTGAGCACCAAGCTCAGCAAGCCCTCCAGTGCCGTGACTTCTAGTCTTGGCTTCGCCAATAACAATGCGCCGGTCTTTGTGAGAACTGATAACTTGTAGCCCACCCATGGCAGAAGCATCAGTGTCTACAGCAAAGGCATCCGTGATTACATTCGCTCCACGCTCTCGCTGCGCTCTATTTCCAAGTCTTGCAAATTCGTCAGCAATACGATTACCACACTGTCCCAAACCAATTATCATTAATTTCATTTTCTTAACCCTCCTTCCTTTATTGTATGCCAACATTATATTGGGTGTCCTAATTATTTGCAATAAATAAAATATTGCTTTCGCCATAACCTGGAGATCGAGTCTGGCTGTTCCTTGTATTGCATCGTAGATGTTCAGCGCAAGTAGGTAAATAACCCTAATTTGGGGGTAAGATTCCTTTATATTTCTTAATTAGCCCCCCAAAAGGACTGTTAAACGTGATTAGAGGGTTTACCCTCGTCCAGTTCGTTAAACGTCATATTCTGAGTATTTGTTACCCATCCGGTTTGAGAACGCGAGTAACAGCGCCCTAGACGAATTCCTAAACTACTTACGGTTCACTCAATGGTAAAATACTCACAGCCTCTTTTCCGGTGGAATTGTCATAGTGAAAGCAAATCACACATCCCAATGTTTGTACAGTGGTAATTTGAACTTAAATTAGTGATAATTGGGGGAGCAGAGATGCTCCCCTTTTTTATTGTCCCCCGTTGACCTTACCCCATTCTTAGTGCCATCTGCATCTTAGCGTCTTCCGGCTAGTTCTATGAAATCCTGGGGTGCCAAGCCGCCCAATGAGCTATGCGGCCTGACAGTATTATAATCCTTTC
>JBAZGT010000017.1 GCA_041652735.1 Dehalococcoidales bacterium
AACTATATGGACTACTACAACAACCGACGTATCAAGATAAAGTTAAAGGGCTTGCCACCTGCTATTCACAGACAACAAGCCCTTTTTGCCCTATAATAAAAGTGTCTAGCTTTTGGGGGTCACTTCATTACCCCGCCCCTCTCTCAATTACAAATTACAAACTACAAATTACCTAGTTCCCCTGCCTCCCCCCAATCCCCTTGGCGGTTTTCGCCCCGCTCTTCTCCCCCTCCTTGGGCCGCAGGTCGCGGGTGGTCTTGCCCGCCTTCCACATCTCGGAGTCGTGTATCTCCTTCAGTTCCTTGCCCAAAACCTCCCGGTAGTCCGGCCCGCCCACGCTATCGATAACGCGCTTCGTCTCCGCGCCGCTGGCTACTTTCTCGTAGAGGTCTTTGAACACCGGCATGACCGCTTTCTTGAACTTCGGCTTCCAGTCGAGCGCGCCGCGCTGCGCCGTGGCCGAGCAGTTGGCGTACATCCAGTCCATGCCGTTCTCCGCCACCAGCTTTATCAGGCTTTCCGTCAGCTCTTCCACCGTCTCATTAAAGGCCTCGCTGGGCGTGTGCCCGTGGGCTCTCAGGGTGTCGTACTGCGCCTCCATGATGCCCGCCAGCGCGCCCATCAGTACCCCCCGCTCCCCCACCAGGTCGCTGAACACCTCGTTCTCAAAGGTGGTGGGGAACAGGTATCCGGCCCCGATGGCGATGCCCATGGCGATGCACCGTTCCCTGGCCCGCCCCGTGGCGTCCTGGAAAACGGCGAAGCTGGCGTTGATGCCCGCCCCGCTTAAAAAGTTGCGCCTTAGCGATGTCCCGGACCCCTTGGGCGCCACCATGATAACGTCCACGTCCTTCGGCGGTATCACGCCGGTCTGGTCTTTATAGACGATGGAAAAACCGTGGGAAAAATAGACCGCCTTGCCCTTGGTCAGCTGCTTCTTGACGGTGGGCCATATCAGCCGCTGGGAGGCGTCGCTGGTCAGCATCTCGATAATCGTGCCGCGTTTGGCCGCCTCTTCGATTTCGAATAAATCGACCCCCGGTTTCCACCCGTCCGCCACCGCCCGGTCCCAGTCCCGCATGAACTCCTTGCTCTGCCCGATGATGACGTTGAAGCCGTTGTCCTTCATGTTCAGCGATTGCCCCGGCCCCTGTACGCCGTACCCGATAATC
Organism: Dehalococcoidales bacterium; assembly: GCA_041652735.1. Lineage (NCBI taxonomy): Bacteria > Bacillati > Chloroflexota > Dehalococcoidia > Dehalococcoidales > Dehalococcoidales bacterium. The sequence goes on from JBAZGT010000017.1 coordinate 1,173, forward strand.
GCAATCGTTTCTTTCTTTAAGACCTCGCGGGCTTTCTCCATCGGGAACTCGCTCCGCATTACCACCTCTTCCTTCACCCCTCCAAAATCTATTAACGCCATTGCTCTTGCCTCCGTAACGTAAAAAACTTGTAACTAAAGTATAATCTCTCCCCGCCGACTAAATCAAGGATGCCCCTGTCATTCTGGAGCGCAGCGAAGAATCCGGGGTGGAGTGGTCGCACCCTCCCCCTTTCCCCCCGTTGTCATTCCAGCGCAAGTAGTATACCCCGTATGCCAATTGGGGCTGGAATCCAGACCCTTCCACGCTTCCCCCTCTCTGCCAGCGGAGAGGGGGACACAGGGGGTGAGGTTAGCTTTAAGCTTTCCCCTTTTCCCCCCGCCTTCCCCCACCCCCAAAAAAGTGTCATTCTGGAGCGCAGCGAAGCATCCGGGGCGGAGTGGGCGCTCCTTCCTTTTCCCCCTGTTGTCACTCCCGACCCCGCCCGGGAATCCAGCCGTCCCCTTATCCCCCCGCCGCCTTGCTCCCGGTAATGGATGGCTCCAGCGCCAGTTTTTGCCTCAACAGTGCCAGCGGCCCATCCGGTGCCGCCAGTTCCGTCGGGAATCCCAGCACTTCCGTCGCCAGCCGTGTGTCAATCTCCGCGCGGACGGCGTCCCGGGCGATTTCATTGACCGGCCGCAGCTCTTTATCCTTCATCTCGTCAAAAATGGCCACTGCCTTAGCTAAGGCGTCTTTGGCTAACTTGGTCACATCGAGTACTGGGAGTGATTCAAGTGCCGATACACCTATGCTGCCTCTACCTGATTGTTGCTTATTACTATGCCACCATCTAAGTAAAAGTCCTAAGGACGAATTCGACCATAAAACCAATGCCTTTTCCTGCTCAATATTTGATAACTTGATTGAAGGCCACGCTCGTCCTCCTATAGTCTTTTTAATTGTAAACTGCATCGCTGTTGATTGGCTATTGAATTGAAAATCCCGATTAAAATGGCAATGGGAAGATATTTCCCAAATTCTATTGGCTTTTTCTTGAACATATTTATCTTCAGCAGAGTTTTTTCCTTGCCGTATAATACCCTCACTATCTGCCTCAAACTCAATGCATCTTTCCTTGGCGGCATCATGTGCCCATAAGACCGGATAGGTGGGAGCAGACTTTATTTTTATAGCTTCTACTCGGAAGGGACCGCGAATTCCTCCGTCCGATGTATTCCCGGCTATATCGCGGTCAACCGGCCCAACCTTTCCTATTGCCGAGACTGTATCGATAGAAACTGTGATAGTATCGTTTTTAACCATGCCTGGCAACCATATAGAATTGTGGTCGGTCATTTGGTAGGCAACTTGGGCTAATGCACCATCTTTAATGCGGGTTATGTTCCATGGACCTTTTTCAGGTAATGGAGCATCCATCGCATAGCCTACTACATCATCACCAAAATGGAACAGACTGCCGCCTGACGGCCCGTCTTCCAGCTTGCGTAATTTTTCTTCCTTTAAACGTTGAATTTGCATTGCCATGATAGCGCCAGTCATCGTGGAAGAAGGACGTTCGTTTAATATTACAAATGTTGCCCTGGCCCACCTGCTGCCCTGTCCAATTTTGCGACCGATAACCAAGCATTCAGCCATTCCAGTATCCGCTGAAAAAGACATATCATTGTGACCCGCACTGGCAATAGATACCAGGATAAGGTCATTGTATGATTTCCGGAGTAATTGCCGGGACTCTTCCCATGATTCTCCCGACATTAAACTCAACGGCATAACCATAGCAAGAGTTCCACCATTTTTTAACTTGCGGTCGGCCAGTACCAGGAAAGAACTCGCCTCGCCGGCATTACCGTGAGCGCTTGTCCCACGTAAAAGTTTTTGGGCGGCTTTGGCCATCTCCTTCTGTTCTTCCTCTTTAGAACCAAAAGCAGCAAACATCGGGTTTGGTACGGTAGTCTTTACACCCTCATGGCCGGTATCACGGGTGAAAGGCGGATTCATAACAACCAGGTCTATCGACCAGTGATTGATTTCTTTCCAGACCTCCTGTTCGCTCTGGCCGTTAGCTTCCACCGCCTTTGCCGTAATCGAAACAATGTCAAACAAGCGCTGGAGGTCCAGCAGGTCTAAAGAGCCTAGTGCAACGCCGCCGCCCTCCCTTGGGCCATATCCAACGTTAAATATCTTGCTGCCTTTATATTTGACCGTCGGGTGGGCACTCGCCAGCATGGAAGCGGTCAGGTGGGCCGCCGCCGGTAACACATCGCATCCAATCAATGCCGTAGACATCATCGCGGGGTGTATCATCTCGGCGTCGCCGCCGTCAGCTTCGTGCAGTTGGCTGACGCGCCGGTAAGCGGCGGATAAAAGCGTGCCGGTGCCGCAGGCAAAGTCGGCAATACGGAGGTCTGTCACATCCTTTTCCTTTGACCAGGAGCCGCCGCCCGGTGTCTTATCGGGGTTGATTGCCAGGCCGACCAGCAGCGCCGCTGAGGCCGGATGTGTATAATAAGCCGCCAGGAACTTGCGGTCGGCTATCAGGCGTTGAAATACTGCGCCGGTAAGGTCATGGGAGCGCATCATGTGGTTGGCCACCAGTTCGCCTGCTGTCGTGACCAGCCTTTCAAGAAGGGGATGCGCGGTATCTGCGGGTAGAACCTCCAATATACGCCGGGCGATGTCGAAAATGGGCCAGTAGTTGACTTTCAGAATCCTCTTCCAGTCTTCTATTACCTCGCCTTTATTTACGCCGCCATGCTTGCCCCGCAGTTCTTCCAGTGTCCGCACGTCATACAAATCACCCTCGCCGCGTGCCAGGCTCTCATGGAACACCAGCGCGTTGGCCAGAATCGTCGTGGCCATTCTCCGCGTTTGCTCCCCGTCCTGTTGGCGTAGCTCTTCGCATATCTTCTTTAGTGCCCCCGGGTGGGCTACTGCCATGTCTTTCAGTAGGGCGGCGGCCTCGCTGACCCCCTCGACCAGTTTGTTGGCCGCTTCCTCGATAACCGCCGGTGGCACGGTCGCTGACTGTATTAGCATTGATAAATCGGTAATATTCCCGCTTACCCATCCGCTTTGCGGCCAGCGCACGAATGATTCCGGGCTTTCCCCGGTGTAAAGAGCCATTTCAAAGTCAGTTGTGTTGAGGATTTCGTCCTTTAATTGTTGCCCGGAAAAGTCCCGCAGCCGCTCCGGCAGCCTGATTGCCAGCGATGACAATATTCGTCCGTGTGACGGGGTCAAACGCTCGCCGAGTCGCTGCCTGGCGTCTGATTCAACCGTATTTGCCGGTAATATTTCCGTCTCAACGATAACAGGGGAAACGTTGGGCTCGTTTATCAGGATATCGGGCCTCTTGCCGCTACCCTTCAGGACATCGATGTTTTCAGACTTCACCACGCCTATTTGACGCCATAGGCTACGGGTCTCCATCAAGATTGCTGCCAGGGCGTCGTTTATCGTGTGTTCGGTAGTCGCCATTACCTGCTTCCGTTTTTCCAATTGGGCTATTTTGGCTAATTATACACTAGTACGTATTTTTCTCAAACTTCTTCCCCCCACCTCCCCAAAAAACATCGTCCTCCTTTCATAAAGGAGGAGCCGAGGAGGATTTTGCCCCCTCAATAAAATATTTTCCCCCTCTCTGCCAGCGGAGAAGGGGACTAAGGGGGAAAGGTATGACATCCACCACTTCCTTTTCCCCCTTATACCCTCTATAATATCCACTGTAAATCGTTAACTGTTAACTGTTAACTGTTAACTATCAACTGTCAACTGTCAACTGTCAACTATAAACTATTAACTATCAACCTACTTACCATAAACTAAAAAACAATTGCCCGGAATTTGTAGCTGACTTACCATAAACTAAAAAACAAATCCCCAAGCTGTTCACGTACGGAAAAACAGAAAAAATTTAAAAAAACAATTCGGGCTTGCCCCGTCCGGGGCCCGGCGGCAGGGGGCTAAAGACTTTAAAGCTTCTCCCCGGTGGGGCAAAGGAGCGGGGACTGATAACTATTAACTGTTAACTCTCACCCTGTCTCCCCAGTACTTCTTCTGGAACCATAACGCCAGGCTCACCAGGCTGATCAGCACCGGCACCTCCACCAGCGGCCCTATCACCGCCGCGAAGGCCTCCCCGGAATTTATGCCGAACACCGCCACCGCCACCGCAATCGCCAGCTCGAAGTTGTTGGAAGCCGCCGTAAACGCGATGCTCGCCGTCTGCGCGTAGTCCGCCCCTGCGCGCCGCCCCATCCAGAAAGACACCAGGAACATCACCACGAAGTAGATAAGCAGCGGCACCGCTATCTTCAGCACGTCCAGCGGTATCTGAACGATAACCTCCCCCTTCAGCGAGAACATCACGATAATGGTGAACAGCAGCGCCCCCAGCGTGATGGGACTGATTTTGGGGATGACCTTGCGCTCGTACCACTCGCGCCCCTTGGTCTTCAAAAAGACGAACCTCGTCAGCATCCCCCCGAAGAACGGTATCCCCAGGTAGATAAGCACGCTCCTGGCGATGTCCCCCATCGTCACCTCCACCGCCGACCCTTCCAGCCCGAAGTACTTCGGCAGCACGGTGATGAATATCCAGGCGTAAATAGAGTAGAAAAGAATCTGGAAAACGGAGTTGAAAGCCACCAGCCCCGCCGCGTATTCGCGGTCGCCGCGCGCCAGTTCGTTCCACACAATCACCATGGCGATGCACCGCGCCAGCCCTATCATTATCAGCCCGTACATGTAAGCCGGCAGCGGCCATATCTTGCCCAGGAACAGCACCGCCAGCAGGAACATCAGTATAGGCCCGATTACCCAGTTCTGCAGCAGCGATAGCCCCAGCACCTTCCAGTTGCGGAACACCCGCCCCATCTCCTCGTAGCGCACCTTGGCCAGCGGCGGGTACATCATCAGTATCAAACCCACCGCGATGGGTATGGATGTCGTCCCCACGCTTAAGGAATTGATGAAGTCGCCTACCCCGGTCCGCCACCCCAGCAGCACCCCGAGACCCATCGCCAGGAATATCCACAGCGTCAGGAACCTGTCCAGGAAGGAAAGGCGCCCGGCCGCCGCGTTACTTCCGTTCATTTCCCGACATGTCCTCAACCAGCTTGCTCACCCGCTCTTTAATCTCATCGCGGATTTTCCGCACCCCCTCGATTGGTTTGCCCTTGGGGTCTTCAAGCTCCCAGTCCTCGGTAGGGGCCGTCGTCCAGGGGCAAGCGTCCTCGCAGCCCATCGTAAATGCCCGGTCGATGCCCTTCATCATCTCCATGGTCAGCTTCTTGGGCAGGTTCCCGCTGATGTCAAAACCCGCTTCCTTCATGACTTCAACCACGGTGGGATTGACCTGTGTATCCGGCTTGGAGCCGGCGGAAATCGCTTTGGCCCGCCCCCCCGCCAGCCGGTTGAAAAACGCCTCGGCCATCTGGCTGCGGCCGGAGTTGTGCACGCAGATAAACAATACCGTTTTCAATTGTTTTACTCCTTTCCCCCCCCGGTGATTTCCTTAATATAGTCCATCACCTCCACCGCCGCCGCCTCGCTGCCCGCATTCAGGGCCATTACTTCATCCGGGTGTACTACCACGCCGTAGTCTTTATAGCGGAAAGCCGCGATAGCCTCCTCCGCGTTGTAGGCGCAAGTCTCGATACGGCTGGCCATAAGCGGCATGGCGTAGCTTATATCCCCCGCGAGTTTGATGACGGCACGCGTCATTCCCTTGCCTCCGGCTCATTCTCAGCCGCCGTCGCCGATGATTACGGTTATCTTGTAGTCTTCAAAAGGGGACTTAGTTGAGAAAGTCATTTTAAAGAGCCTTTTCCGGTGCCTTTGCCTTTTTCCTGGCGGCGGTATTACAGGCGGACTTCTCCCCGCGCATCTTGCCGGCGCAGCCTGGTCCCACCCGTTTGGCCTGCCGCAGCCGTTCCCGCTCGGCGAGCATCCTCTGGTCCTCTTTGAAAGCGGCGGCCGTCCCCGCCACGATGTCTTTCAGGTGACTGCCCATATTTTCCCAATCGATAGCGTACAGCGACCACAGACCTTCTTTATGCAGCTTGAGGATACCGGCATCGTGCAGGGCGGTGAGGATACGTGAAGCCTTTGACTGGGAGATGTCCAGAGCCTGCATGACCTCACAGACGCAGCACTCCCGCTCATCCAGGAGGTTCAACACCCGGAGGCGGGATTCATCGGACAACGCTTTATGGACTTTTAGCAGTTCTTTCATGACGCACCATCACTATATGCATAAACATACATCTATGCATATAATAACATGAGTAGATGATGAACACAATGGTCTAGGAGGGTTTTTGACGGGCGGGGAAAAGGAGTGGGGTTTGTTACTTGTCCCGATTCCCTTACTCATACGGGATGCCGATTACAATCGGCATATCTTGTTACTTGTTACTTTTCCCCAAATGTTCCCGCGCCTGCTGGATGAACGCCTCGAAACGGATGCTCTCGCCGGGGTCTTTGGTCCCCTCCACCACCACATTCAGCACGGGCAGCCCGTAGTCCTGCCGGAACTGGTGTAAAAGCAAACTCACTATCGTCCCCGGCATGCACCCGAAGGGCAGGATGTTCACCACGCCGTCATAGCCGTGCTCGGCGTATTCCACCACGCGCCCCATGCTTAAAATGGCCTCGCCCTCCACCGCCGGCGTCAGGTACTGGTGGCCGCGGTTGATGATTTCCTGGGCGGAAAGCTCGCGCCGGAACGACTCTATAGCGGGGTCGAACTCTTTGCGGATGTTCTCCACGATGCGTTCCATGGCAATCTCGGTCAACTTCTGCTTCGTCCAGTCGCGCCAGCTCCCTTCAAGCCGTTTTCGGTAGCGGAATTTGCGCTGGTGGTCGATATAGTCGAACCACTCCTCGATGGGCGGCACGCCGCATTGTGCCCCCAGCGCTTCCAGTTTGCGTATCAGCCCGTCGTTGGCGAAGTTATTGCTCCGCACGAATATCTCTCCCACGATGCCGACGCGCGGCTTGCGGGTGCTTTTATCTATCTTGACCGCTTCCAGCGCCTCCCGGGCCTGCCGCGAGAACGCCGCCAGCGTCGCGCCGTCCTGCCCCACGTTCTTTATCAGTTTGTCCAGCCACTCCTGGTAGACAATGTCCATCTCGCCCTTGTTGACTTCATAGGGACGCCGCTCCAGCACCATTTTCTGCATGGAGTCCAGGATGATAAAAGACCGCCAGGCGTTGATGCGGAAGCCCTTGCCCATGTTGGAAAGGTCGTTATGATACCCGCCCGTCTGGTCGAAGACGAGGATGGGTACGTTGGACAATTGCAGCTCGTCCAGGATGAGGCGGTGCAATCGGTTATACTGCCCGAAGCGGCAGGGCCCGCTGGCCGCCGGCATGAAGAAAGCCGCATGCTCCGCGTCGAAGTCCGGCGTCATCGTTTTCTTGACGATGTCCCCGGTGGTGATGATGCTGGGATAGCACTCCTTGCCGGTGGTGTACCTGCGGCCTATTTCCAAAGTAAGCTCGTCGGACTCCGGTAAAGGCTCGGCGTCTACGCCGCCGTGGCGCATGGCGGCCGCCAGCAGGTAGCCGTGGTCTATCATGTAGGGCACGTAAACCCGCCGGCTGCTGGTATGGTTGGAGGAGATGCTGATCGTCGGGATAATTTTGCTGGTGCCGCGGGTGCGGGCGTTGCGTATCGTGTCGATGAAAGCCTCGCAGCGGGTGATGATGCCGGCGTCGGCGGAATGTTCGTCTATTTCTATGGTCAGGAAGGGCTTGCCTTCCGTTTCCTTGCTGAAGAACTTGGTAATATATGAGTCCGGCCCGCAGGCGAAGTTGGTGACATATAGCCCGAAAAGGCGGGGGTCGGTGGCGATGATGCGGGCGGCGGCCAGGATTTTCTGCCCGGCTTTCCAGTACATGTTGGGGTGGGCTTTAACCACCTCCCCCGCCACCGATTTTAGCGGCAGGAAGTCGATGGGTATGGCCATGATATTCATGTCCCGCAGCTTTTCCGGGATGTTCAGCGTCATGGCTTCGTCATAGGTATTGTAAGCCCGCCCGATGACCACTATCGCTTTTTCCTCCGGCTTGAGCTGGGCCAGCACTTCCTGTCCCCGGTGCTGCTGCCAGGCGTTGAACCGGTCGAAGGCAATAAAGCCGGTGGTAATCGCTTTTTCAATTAAAGCCGGGGATTTTATTCCGGCATCCCGCGCCGTGTTGACCAGCACTTTTTTCAGCCAGTCCCGGCCGCGGTCCGGGTGAATGACCGGCCTCAATACCAGCGGTTTCTTGCCCTCCGGCGCTTCCAGCGCCTCTTTTATACGGGTGGAGCTGAGCAGCAGGTAGGGCAGGCTCTGCGTCAGCGGGCAGTTCCAGGACTTGCTGAAATCATCCGCCAGTTTTTCCATGGTGCACTGTACCGGCAGGAAGATAATATCCGGTTTCTTGGCTAAAAGGTTGAGCACGTGCCCATGCGCCAGCTTGATGGGCAAACACGGCTCCTCCACGATGTTCTCTACCCCCTGCCGTATGATGTGCCGGTTGGTGGGGTCGGACAATATCACCTGGAAGCCCAGTTCGGTGAAAAAGCCTTTCCAGAGCGGGTACAGCTCGTGGAAGAACAGTACCCGGGGTATGCCTACCGTTTGGCCGTTGGGCTTGTCCGGTTTGTCTTTGGGATAGGTGTTGATTAAAGCGTTGGTCCGCTCCTCGAACAGCCGCGGTATCTTGGAAGACTGGCGTTTCTCTTTCTTTTCCAGGCTGTCCCATTTGCCGCAGCGGGAGCCGAAGAACAGCGGCTTTTCGTTCTGAAAAACGACCTTGTGGATTTCACAGCGGTTGGAGCAGGCTTCGCACTCGAAAGATGACAGTTCGTACTTGCGGCTGGCGAGGTCGAAGCCGCGGAAAACGGTTTTTTGGCCGCTGGCGGTCACTTCATCCTTCGCCAGCATGGCCACGCCGATAGCCCCCAGGATGTCATGCTGGGGCGGCACGGTTATTTTCTTGCCCAGCACCGCCTCGAAGGCGGCTTTCACGGCGCGGTTAAAGGCGGTGCCCCCCTGGAATAATATGTGGTCGCCGATTTTGCGGTCTTCCACTACCTTGGTGAGATAGTTTTTTACCACGGAGTAGGCCAGCCCCGCCACCAGGTCTTTTTTGTCCGCCCCCCGCTGCTTGCAGTAGTTCTGCTGGCTTTCCATGAAAACGGTACAGCGCTCTCCCAGGTCGAGCGGGTGCTTTGAAGCCAGACCCAGCTTGCCGAACTCCTCTTTAATGCTGATGCCCAGTTTCTCCGCCTGCTCTTCCAGGAAGGAGCCGGTGCCGGCGGCGCAGACCTTGTTCATGGCAAAATCCACGATGGTGCCGTTTTGCAGGCTGATGTACTTGGCGTCCTGCCCGCCGATTTCGAATATCGTGTCCACTTCCGGGCAGACAAAGGCGGCCGCCCGGGCGTGGCTGGTAATCTCGTTATGGATGACGTCCGCCCCGAAGAACTCCCCGGTCATGTACCGCCCGGAGCCGGTGGAGCCGGTGCCCTTGATAATCACCTTATCGCCCAGCTCTCTGCCCACTTCCAGCAGTCCCTGCTTGACCGCCTCGATGGGACGGCTGGCGGTCATCAGGTAGCGCCGGGCCAGCACCAGGTTGTCTTTATCTATCACCACCACATTGGTGCTGATGGAGCCGATATCCACCCCGATGTATGCCTCGATCTGCTCATCGTTTATCAGCGGTATTGGCTTGATGTCTATGGCATAGTTATCGCCTTGTAGCGGCGGCAGGGTGACGAACTTATAATCACGACTGTTGATGTGGTCCTTCAGGCGCTGGATGGTATCCGCCGGTATGGCGCTCTCCCGGCTGACCAGTGCCGCTCCCACCGCCCCCAATACCGCGAAGTTCTCCGGGATAATCAGGTCTTTTTCCGCCAGTTCCAGCACTTCCAGTACCGCGCGGCGGATGCCTTTATTGGCCGCCACCCCGCCTTGGAAAGATACCGGTTTGTCCAGGTCCCGACCCCGGATGACCTGCCCTTTGAAATTGCGTATCATGGCGAAGCAAAGCCCCGCCACGATGTCATGCACCGGCGTGCCCACCTGCTGGAGGTGAATCATATCGCTCTTGGCGAAGACGCTGCACCGCCCCGCCACCCGCGGCGGGTTTTCTGATTTTAACGCCACATCCCCGAAGTCCTCGATGGGAATACCCATGCGGGAAGCCTGCTGGTCTAGAAAGGAGCCGGTGCCGGCGGCGCAGGCGCCGTTCAGGGCGAAGTCCGTCACCTTGGGGGCGGTCTCTCCCGACTCTTTTTTCAGGACGATTAGCTTGGAGTCCTCGCCGCCTATCTCCAGGATGGTCTGCACCTCCGGGTGGAAACGGGTGGTACCGGCGGCCTGGGCGGTAATTTCGTTAACGAAAGGGATGCCCAGCAAAGTAGTGACTAGCTGTCCGCCGGTGCCGGTAGCCCCGGCCGTATCGAACTGTTCCGGCGGGTATTTAACCAATAGCTCTTCCAGGATAGCCAGCACCGTCTCTGCGGGCTGTCCCCGGGTGCGGACGTACCTTGAGTCCAGAATATTGCCGGTCCCGTCTAGGACGACGACCTTGGCTGTTACCGACCCTATATCTATGCCGAGTTTCATAAGTAGAAAATATCCTGCTGTGAAATTATACGTTTGTTACGGATGTAATGCAAAGGCTTGTATATATTATAACTTGCTGGAAATCATGTGTAAACAGCGGAGAGAGATTAATAACGGGGGTGTGGTTGGAAGCTGGCGTAAAGTAGGGGATTTTAACTTGATTAGTTCAGTGAAAAATACAGGTCCAGCAGGATGCTGAGGGTCCGGGTAGCGTTTACCATCGGCGCAATCTCCGCCTTGGTGCCGGAGGCCCGGCTCAACTGCTTTTCCAGGTCGTCTACCAGGCGGGTGATAATCTTGCGCAGGGTTTCCGTGCTCTGACCGCCTTTCAGGGTGGATACCTGGCGGATGATTTCCGGCTTGGCTACGGTCTTGAGCTGGTCCAGCGCCATGTTGAGGTTCAGGTTTTGCAGGCCTTGGAGCACGCCCTTGACTTTTTTCCCCTGCTCCGCCCGCTGGTGTTCCTGTTTGGCGCGGTCTTCCTGCTGTTTGGCAAATTGGCGGGAAAGGCGCATTAGTTCATCGATGCCGCTCTCTTCTTTTGCCATAACAGCCTGTCTTTGATTGTGGCTGGGGAGGAAGGAGTCGAACCTTCGCATACAGATCCAGAGTCTGCTGTCCTACCACTAGACGACTCCCCAGTGACAGATAGATTATAGCACGATGTTTTTATGGAGACAATAACCGCCGTCAATTTGTTCCATAATTCGCTCGTGTTTGCCGGTCCCGGCGTTAGAGCGTCTCACCAAAACCGGATAGAGTTGAAATTATTTGACACTGCCGGAACAACGGATTATTGTATTATCAAAAGGAGAGCGCCAGTGCCGGACATAGCCAAGCTGGAAAAAATCCTCGGTATTTCTTTTAAAAACCCCTCCCTCTTGGAACAGTCCCTGGTGCACAGCTCCTACGTCAATGAAAACCCCGCCCATACCCTCGGCCACAATGAGAGACTGGAATTCCTGGGTGACGCCGTGCTGGACTTTGTCGTGGCGGATAAGCTGTACCGGGAGTTCCCCAACCTGATGGAAGGGGAGATGACCCGGCTCCGCGCCGCGCTGGTACGCCGGGAGACGCTGGCCGGCATGGCCAGGAAGATAGGGCTGGGCGACTTCATGTACATGGGGAAGGGGGAGGAAACGAGCGGCGGCCGCAATAAGACCCCCAACCTGGCCGGGGCGCTGGAAGCGCTTATCGCCGCCGTCTTTATGGACCGTGGTATCTTCGCCGCCGAGGCGCTGATTAAAAACCTCCTCGCTGATGAATGGGACAGGTTGACCCGGCATGGTGATGGGCTGGAGCATAAGTCCCGGCTTCAGGAGTTAACACAATCAAAATATCAGGCGGCGCCCGCTTACCGCCTGGTCTCGGAAAGCGGCCCGGACCATGAGAAAAACTTCGTGGTGGAGGTGATGGTGAACTCCCGGGTCATGGGGCGCGGCGCCGGCAGGACTAAAAAAGCGGCGGAAACGGAAGCCGCCCGCCTGGCGCTGGAACACCTTAACGGGGACTTTACGAAGTAGTTTCTATCTGCTAAACTGCAAAAGTAGTACTAAAGATACCTTAGCGAGGTGTTATTATGAGTAGTCGCGGAGATTTTGCCCATCGGGAAAAAAAGAAAACTAAGAAAGACAACAAGAAAATAGCCCCGGTTACGGTTACGTCAGCGCCGGTTGAGGTAGAGGTCGTTAAAAAGAAGAGGAAGCCGCGGGAAGAAGAGGAATAGCTTTTTCTCTTGAATAAGGGAGTTTCGGGGGTGGTTGTCGATGGCTGAGATGGCGTCTCTCCGGGCGACGGTTCACGGCCATGTGCAGGGAGTTTTTTTCAGGGTCTTCGTGTTAGACCGCGCCGCGCAGTTGCACCTGACCGGTTATGTGTGCAATCTTCCCGGTGGCGTGGTTGAAGTGGTAGCGGAAGGGGATAAACCGGACCTGGAAAAACTCGTCGCCTATCTCCGGAAGGGCCCCCCCGGCGCCAGCGTGGATGCCGTGGATACGGAATGGGCGGCCGGCACGGGGAATTACCGGGATTTCAAGGTCAGGTATTAGCTTTTCCGGCTGGACTACGCCTGTAGTTCCACCTTGGCGGACTTTATCAGGTCGAGGTAGCCTATCTTCAGTCCCAGGGCGTCGGCCACTTCGCGGTCGGCGTCATAAGGCTCGCCGATAAATATCTTGTCGTATTCCTCCACCTCACCCTCGCTGGGATTCTCGCTCACGGCGAATTTCTGTCTCGCCTCGACGATGCCCAGGTCGAAGGGCAGCGTAAAATAGAGGTCGGCCAGCACTTTGTCTATCCCCAGGTTGAACAGGCTTTCCCAGCCGCCGGGGGTTTCCCCGTGGTACTTGCTGCTGGGCAGCAGCGAAAGCAGGTTGGGTATGGTGAAACAGCCGGTGCCGTTATAGGTCTTTAGCGGCGCCACGGTGATAAGATAGTCGCTGGAAAGAATTACGTTCGGTACCCAGAAGGTCGGCACGGCGAAGGGCTTGGGGAGGGGGTTGTCCACCTCCACGAAGATACAGTCCTTGACATCCAGCGTCAATACCCGCGGGAAATTGTAGCCCAGCGCCTGGTAAATGGGGCGGGTGGGCACGCCGCCGGGTGTGCCTTCCAGCAAAAGGATATCCGCGTCGCTGACGCGGCGTATGCTGGAGATAATGGCGGCCAGCATATCGGCGCTGGTGGAAACCGGGTACGGCAGCGGGTAACACGCGCTGGGCTTTATCAGGACGCGCCGCGCTCTGGCTACCACGGACGGTACTTTAAACACGAATTCCGAGGTTTCGAAAATCAACTGTTCCTCCTCAGGGAGATGTGCAGGCTTTTAATTTCACCGTCGCCCCGGGGGACGGGTATCATGGCGGCCAGGGTGCGCGCCAGCAGGTCTTGCAGGGACGGGTTGACCGCGGTATTCACCCCGTTCACCACCATTTCCAGGTCGGTGCGGTTGTCCCGGGCAGCGGTTACTTTTTCTATAATATCGGCCACGCCGTTAACATCTTCATGGGAAAGCTGCGGCACGCTGATGTCCAGCGGCTCGTCGGTAACCACCGCCAGCAGCAGCTTGGGGTCGGTCAGCAGTTCCTTACCCTGTTCGCCGCGGTGCACCTCTATCTTGGGATAGCTGCTGCCCTTGAACCCTTCCGTTAATAGAATATCGAAGTCCCAGGTCACGTAGCTGGGCAAATCACGCGGGTCGAAGTACTCCTCCATGCGGCGGTAGATGGCCAGGTGGTCCAGCGAGTTGATGGCGGAAAGTGCGCTGCCGGCCTGGGTAAAACGCCAGGTGTCCTTGGCGGCGGTGTCCAGGTCGTCTTTATGGTGGGAGTGCTTGACGATGGCCACTTTATGGCCGCGCCGTTTCAGCTCTGCGATGAGCTTTTCCAGCAGGGTCGTTTTGCCGGAGCTTGATTTGCCCACTATTGATATTATCGAACGCATATTTCTCTACCGTTTTTACCCGGGTTAAATATTTACTTCTTCATTCCAGTCCAGCATCAGCGCCTGGACGGTCTCGCCTTTGTTTACCCTGGTCTTTTCCTCCGGGATAAGCACCAGGCCGTTGGCCAGGCTCATGGAGGTCAAAATGCCGGAGCCCTGCGGCCCGGTCAGCCGGGCGTAATAGTGGCCGTCGCGCTTTTCGACGATGGCGCGGTCGTAGATGCGGCGGCCGGCGTCATTGGTCACGCTGTCCTCCAGGATGGCCGGCACGGCGGGCTTGGCGTATTTCTTCTTGCCCATCATCTTCAGGAGCGCCGGCCGCACGAAAAGCTCGAAGCTTACCATGCTGCTCACGGCGTTGCCGGGCAGCCCCAGGTGGGGGATGCTGCGGGGACGGCCGTTTTTATCTTTCCCCTTTATCTTCCCGAAGGCCAGCGGTTTCCCCGGCTTGACCCGGACCTTCCAGAAGACCATCTCCCCGTCTCTTTCTAAAATTTCTTTCACCATGTCATAATCGCCCATGGACACCCCGCCGGTGGTCAGCAGCATGTCCGCGTCCTGCGCCTGCTTCAGCTTGCTGACGAGCTCCTGCTCGTCGTCCCGGGATATCCCCAGGATTTTAGGGACGCAGCCGTAGCGCTTGACCAGGCTGGCTATGCTGTAGGCGTTGCTGTCGTAAATCTTGCCTTCCGGCAGCGGTTGGCCTACCTCCACCAGTTCGTTGCCGGTGGACAGCACGGCCACTACCGGCCGGCGTATCGCTTTTACCTCAAGTCGCCCCACGGAAGCCAGCAGGCCTATTTCCGCCGGCCTGATGACGGCGCCCTTTTTCAGGACTACCTGGCCGCGGCTGATATCTTCGCCCGCCCGCCGCACGTTCAGGCCGGGCGCGGCCGGCGCCAGGATGCCTACTTTGGTTACCGGCTTGCCGTCTTTTTTACTTTTATCATCATCGGTGTTTTCAAATTGAACGACGCTATCCGCGCCGCGGGGTACGGGCGCCCCGGTCATAATGCGTATGGCCGTGCCCGGTTGGACTTCCTTATCGGAAATAGCCCCGGCCATGACCGTATCTATTACCTTTAAAATTTTAGGTGAAGCCTGGCTGGCCCCCCGCGTGTCCGCGGACTGCACGGCGTAGCCGTCCATGCCGGAGTTGTCCAGCGGCGGAACGGTCACGCTGGCGGTGATGTCCTCGGCTAATACCTGGCCGGCGGCGTCCAATATGGGGACGGTCTCTGCGTCCAGGACATCCACCGCTTCGAGTATTTTTTGCAGGGCTTCTTCAACGGATAACATTATGCTCCGGCTTCCCCCATGATATTTTTGGCTTTTTCCATGTCCGCCGCGGTGTTTATATTGAAAAAGCTCAGGTGCTTGGGGTCGAACCGGTCGACCTCCTCGTCTTCGATAAACCTGACTTTTACGAATTTAAACAGCTCGACGATGACTTTGTTGCCTTGCTCCAGCATCGCCTTGATGGGCTCGATGCAGTTCTTGGCATATATAGCGTGCAGTGGTTCGTACCAGTGGCCGATTTTCGGCAGGGTGTAGTCATAGCCGTCCGCTGCGTTTATCATGTATCGTAATAGCGCTTCGTTTAAAAAAGGCATATCAGCAGCCACCACGAGATTATAAAGCGAATTTGAATTTACCAGTCCGGTGTAAATGCCGCCCAGAGAGCCCTGCCCGGGGAAAATATCGCTGACTATCTTGACTTTCGGGTGGGCCGCTAGCTCCGCGAAGCTTCTCTCTTTCGCCGTTACAATAACGATCTCTTGGCTTAAAGGCCCGGTGCGGGATATTACCTGTTCGAGCAGGCTGGCGCTGCCTATTTTTTCTAATATCTTGTCATGTCCGAAGCGTACGCTTTTACCGCCAGCCAGGATAATACAGCTTATATCCAAATCACCTGTCCAATTACAAAGCCGACTATACCCCCTATATACTATTCTACCATAGGGGGTCAATAGAAACTAGATGTTGAACGTATATTGTTAAAATTTTATACCGTAACAAAATGTTACGAGTTAACGCTGTTAACGGGACCGGCGGCGCGCGGGATGTTGCCGGTCGGTATTATTGATAATTATGTCGGCGGCACGGTTCGGGGGATATTCCTTTAGTATTTTACCCGGGCCGGGAGGTGCCTGACATCGTACTTGTTAACTATTTCTGGTAAAGATATTAAGTAAATCAGAAAATTCACTGATGGTGATATCCGCCGCCTCCGGCTCCTTGTCCCCGTAGCCGTAAAGCACGCCGATGGATAAACAGCCGGTCTCCCGCGCCGCCTCGATGTCATGCACCCGGTCGCCCACTATCGCCGCCGCCGCCCCCCCGAAGATGCCCCGTATTTTCCTGACCAGCTCCGGCTTGGCCAGTCCGTTGTCCTGGATGCATTCCACGTAGTCGTAGTATTCGCGGATTTGCAGGCTAGACATAACGATGTTGAGGTAAGCGGTGGAGGCGTTGGTGTACTGCGCCAGCTTATAGCCTCTTTTCCTTAAAGCGGCCAGCGTTTCCTTGACGCCCGGGAACATCTCCAGCACGTCCCTGAAGGCGTCTTCGTACTCGTCCCGCACCTTTTCCCGCACCTCCGGGATGGTCAGGCGGCTGTAGGGCGGGGTGATGAACTCGTAAAGGCTGCCTTTGGTGGACGCCGTCGTCACCCCGAAGAACTGGTTGATTTCATCCGCGCTGAAATTGACCGGCCAGTCCAGCTTTTTAAAAGCGCGTTTGATGGACTCGTAAACGGCCGGCAAAGAGGCGATGATGGTGCCGTCCATGTCGAAGATAATCAGTTGTACGTCGTTGGGATTTATCATTATCCAGCTTTCAGGCAGATATAGCGCAGGATATGGGTATGCGGTCCCTCGCCGTGGTCTTCCGGGTCGGCCGCCAGGCCCGTTGCCGTTATTTCCATGCCTTTGAAATGCTCTTTCAGGTCGTTCTCGGTAAAGTAATGCACCGGCCGGCCCGGCTTGCTTTCGAAGGTGCCCGGTTCCACCTCCGCGCCCTTGCCGTAGCTGGGCTCCCTTTCGGAAAAAACGGTAAAAAACATGATGCCGTTTTTCTTCATCCTGGCGGCGCACTGGCGTACAAAGCTCTGCCGGTCCCCGGCGCGGAAGAGGTGTAAAACGTTAAAGCCGTAAAGCCCGTCGAACTTGTCTTTGATGGCAGTCATGTCCAAAGCGGAAAGGTTGAAGATACGTGTCCGGGGATCGAAAGTGGTTGCCAGCCGGCACGCTTCGAAGGAAATTTCCACGCCCGTAACTTTGAATCCGGAAGCGGCAAACAGCCGGGTGTTCCGGCCGTAACCCGACCCCGGCACGAGCACTTTATTGACCTTGTTCTGTCGGAACAGCTCCAGGGCGGTGACGGCGGTGCCGCTGGGGGCATCTCCCCATATTTTGCCCTCGGCGCTGTAGCGCTTGTCCCAGTATTCGTTCATATAATCGACGTCGTCATGTTCGCTTTTTTTATGTTGTCATGCCCGCGCCGCCGTGCCCCGTATGACAATCGGGGGCGGGAATCCAGGGGTGGGGTTAAGGCAGGGCGGATTGCCACGCTTAGCCCACAATGACACTAGCCCTACAGCGCCGGCTTCAGCACGATTATTTGCGGTGATGCGGGCAGGCTGTCCGCTTTTAGCTCTAATTCACTTTCTTGAGAACGGGTGACGTTGTTCTTGCCCTTGAGAAAGTCCTCCACGCCGGAGATGGGAAAGTCCAGCTTTTCTGTCTTGTAGTGCATGGGGATGATGACTTTAGGCTTGAGCTGTTCGCAGACTTTGGTGGCCGTGGCGGCGTCGATGGTGAAGAAGCCGCCCACCGGTATCAGCAGCGCGTCCACTTTGCCGATGGCCTCTACCTGCGCCGCGGTCAACTCGTGCCCGAGGTCGCCCAGGTGGCAGATGTTGACGCCGTCCACCAGGAAACAGAAGACGGTGTTCTGGCCGCGCTGACTGCCGTCTTTATCGTCATGGGCGGTGGGGACGGCCTTGATTTTAATGCCCTTTACCTCTCCGGCGGCGTTCACCGACTGCGGATTGCCCTTCACCGCGGCGATATTATTATGGTCGCCGTGCTCGTGGCTGGCGGTAACTATCTCCGCCGTCTCGTTGATAGCGCCGAATTTGAGGCTCTCCGACCGCTTATAGGGGTCGGTGACGATTCTGGTGCCGTTCTCCGCGGTAATCAGGAAGGCGGCATGTGCCAGGTACTTTATTTTCATTTTCAGCCCTCCCCGTATTGCTGTTCATTTCTGGCTGGCGGACTGCCGAGTCCCGCCCGTCACGTCAGTGGCGTAATATCTATTTCTTCGCCTGTGTCAGGACAAAGCTCACCAGCGTCCGCACCGGTGTGCCGGTAGCGCCCTTGACCAGGTAGCCCTTTTCCTTATCGGTGTCCGATGTCCCGGCGATGTCCAGGTGCACCCAGGGCGTTTTGTCCACGAACTCTTCCAGGAACTTGGCGGCGGTGATGGCGCCGCCGTAGCGGCCGCCGGTGTTCTTGATATCCGCGTAATTGCTCTTGATAAGCTCCTTGTACTCGTCGAACATGGGCAGCTGCCAGGCGGGCTCGCCCGTCTCTTTACCGGCGGCGATAACCTTGTCCGCCAGCGCCTGGTTATTGCTGAAAGCGCCGGTGCAAATATTGCCCAGGGCTACCTGGCAGGCCCCGGTCAGCGTGGCCACATCGATGATGCTCTTGGCCCCCAGCTTTACCGCGTAGCTCAGCGCGTCCGCCAGGATAAGGCGGCCTTCCGCGTCCGTGTTAATCACCTCGATGGTCTTGCCGTTCAGGGCGGTGACGACATCGCCGGGCTTCTGGGCGGAGCCGGACGGCATGTTCTCCGTGGCGGGCACTAAAGCCGTAACGTTAATCCCCGGCTTGAGCCGGGCAATCGCCATCATGGCCCCCATCACGGATGCGCCCCCCGCCATATCCCCCTTCATGTCCTCCATGCTCTCGGACGGCTTGATGGAGATGCCGCCGGAATCGAAGGTCAGCCCCTTGCCCACCAGCGCCACGTCTATGCCCTCGCCCTCCCGCCCTTTATAGGTAAGCATGATGAACCGCGGTGGCTGCTGGCTGCCCTGTGCCACCCCGATAAGCCCCCCCATCTTTAGCTCTTTTATTTTATCTTTTTCGAATATCTCCGCTTTAATGCCGTACTTCTTGGCCATCTTCATCGCCTCCGCCGCCATATCGGACGGGGTCATGAAGTTGGACGGCTCGTTGACCATGTCCCGCGCCCAGGTAGCGGCTTCCGCCAGTACCTTCCCCGGTTCGATGGCTTTTTCCGCTTTGTCCTTGCTGGCGGCGTAGATAGTCAGCGTTTTGACCTCTTTTTTAGCGTCGTCTTTCTTGGTCATGTGCTTTTTGAAGGTGTAAAGCCCCAGCAGCGCGCCTTCCGTCATCGCCTGGACGGCGGCATCGCTTTTAATGCCGTTGGCGCCTTCGCCCATGACCGCGGCGGCGATATCGCTGGCGCCGTTGTCCCGCAGGTAGCGGCAGGCCTGGCCGGTCGCCCCCCGCACCTTATCGATTGTCAGCTCTTTTTTCTTCCCCAGGCCGACGATTGCCACGCGTTCCGCCGGCAGTTTGCCCAGGCTGTGGAGCAGGGTCACTTCATTGAGTTTGCCCTTGATGTCTCCCTGCTTGATTAACCCGGCGATAACCCCGCCCAGTGCTTTATCCGCGGCGGCGGCCTCCCCCTCCGGGGTTTTTACCCCCTCGTAATGGGTCAGCAGGATGGCCCCGGCTTTGGCTTTGGTGATATCACCGGCGGCGGCTTTAATCTCCATGTTGCGTCTCCTTTAAGCGGCTGATTTCTTTAACCACTCTATCTAGGGCGGGCGTAATATCCCGCGCTGTATCCACGGTGAAATGGCGGCGCTGTATCTTTTCCTCGGTGGGCTTCATCTCCCGGTAAACGGCCCAATCGGCGTCGGAGTTGTTGTTGGCGTCCCCGGCCCGGCGGCGCAATCGTTGACGTACCAGTTCCGGCGGGGCGGTGACGCGTACCAGTACCAGCCTGGCGTTCTCTCGTTCCGCGATGCGGTAAATAGGCTGGCGGTGCTTTTCGGTAAGGTTGGTGGCATCCAGGATAACCGGTCGGCCTTTTTTAACCAGCTCCGCCATCCGGCGGAAAATAGTGCGGAAAACCCGGGCGCTTTCTTCCGCCGAGTAGTCTGGCCGGGGGTAAAGCTGCTTGCGCAGGGCGTCGCTCTCCAGAATGACCAGGGGCAGCCGCTCCGCCAAACGGCGGCAGAAATAGGACTTGCCGGTGCCGGGCAGCCCGCTGACCACGACGATGGCGGGACGGCTTTGCGGGGTGGGGAGGGGTTCCAAGCTGCCGGCCGGGCGGTTCGCGTCCGCGATTACCTGGGAACTTACCATACCTTTTGATTATAAACGGTTTGGTATGGTTTGACTAGATAGGTAAATGGAAGGGCCGCCGCCTCCGCTCATGGTGAGCCTGTCGAACCATGAGCTTGTCGAACCATGAGCCTGTCGAACCATGAGCTTGTCGAACCATGAGCCTGTCGAACCATGAGCCTGTCGAACCATGAGCCTGTCGAACCATGAGCCTGTCGAACCATGAGCCTGTCGAACCATGAGCCTGTCGAACCATGAGCTTGTCGAACCATGAGCCTGTCGAACCATGAGCCTGTCGAACCATGAGCCTGTCGAACCATGAGCCTGTCGAACCATGAGCCTGTCGAACCATGAGCCTGTCGGCCCGTTGCCGTATGTTGTCATTGCGAGGAGTCCCGATGAGCTTCCGTGAATCCCCGAATCGGGACGACATGCCTGCACGCTAAAGTGCGTTACGGCACGCAGGCGGTAGTATCCGTGACGACGGCTGCTTTCTTCGTAAGGCGACCTCTTGAAAGGCGTCTTCAGGCTGTAGGCGTGACGCTTATGTCCCCGGTCCCTTTCGCGATAGCCTTGGCCTTGTTGCGTTTGAGCCGTCTTTCCAGCAGCGGGGGGAATAAAAGCACTCCCCACTCCACCATTACCGGCCCCAGGAAAGCCAGGTTATTCAGACGTCCGGTAGCATAGTAAACGATTACTATCAGCGTCGCCGCCCCGGAAGCGGCCAGCAGCCCCACCCTCAGTCCCCGCTGCCGTATGCGGACAAAAATGGCGATAGTCAGCGCCAGCGCCATGAAGCTTAATCCGATTAACGGGGCGTAGTAGCTTATCCTCTCCAGCGAATCGTCGGTGAACCTGCCGGACGGCGAAATAGCCAGGAACCAGCCGAGCATGATGGGCACCGGTATCAGCATCAGCGAGCTGAAAAGCCAGTCCCGCTTGGTGGTCATGATGGTGACGTGTACCAGCCACCAGATGGCCAGGGGTAAGTAGATAGGCAGCGCCAGCAGTGACCAGCCCCGGGGCAGGGAAAACAATACCAGCCCCACCGCCACCACCGGCAGCATGGAGTAGCCCAGCCAGGGGAATATCCAGGTAGGTTTGCCGTGGCTGAGGCCGTAAATTGTAATGGCGATAATCAGTACCAGTGATACGGAAATCCAGGCGGGGTACTGCCACCAGCCCAGCAGGAAAAGCAGCCCGCAGAGGAAGTGGGGCATGGCGGCCAGCAGTACGTGTTTCCAGTCGCCTTGGCTGTAAGCCTCGTAAATCTGCCGGGCGACGCACTTGGTGCTGCCCATTTCTCCCATGCAGGTCTTGATGGCTTCTTCCTGGCTGAGCCCGGTGTCTGTCAAATCCTGTAGCTTGTCCTCGATGTGCGCTTCGAGTTCGCTCATTACGCCGTTTTCATCGGCGTACTCGAGGCGTGCATTGAACCTGATATTCTCCAGATATTGCGTTAAATCCTGCAGCATTTCCCCGCCCTCTTATATCCTTGCCCTCTCCGGTTGCAAGATCAGTGTCACCGCCGTGAAGAAGTCCAGCCACTGCGTTCTTTCCATCGCCAGCTTGGCGTTGCCCTTGGCGGTGATATTGTAATATCGTCTCTGCCTTCCGTTAGGTAGCGATTGCCACTGGCTGGATATCAGCCCGGACTTTTCCAGGCGGTGCAGGGCGGGATAAAGCGTGCCTTCCTTGAACTTGAAATATCCCTGGCTCCGCGCTTCCAGCTCCTTGACTATCTGGTAACCGTACATCGACTGGTGCTCCAGCAGGCACAGGAGCAGGGAGTTGGAGCTTCCCTTGAAGAGGTCGCGTTTCGGTTCCATGTATCACCTCGTTGGCGGTATTTATCTATATTGGCTGTTGATGTCATGGTATCAGAGTTGTTTTATCTTTGCAAGAGGCGTGAAGGGAGCGCCGGGGCCCAGCCGCAAAAGAAAAAGCCGGAGAGTGCTTACTCTCTCTTGGCCGCCCCGGCCAGCGCCAGCACCGCCGCGATTCCGCCGAACACGATGCCTACCCATGACCCGTGCACGAAGGCGCTCAGGAAAACCCAGATACCCAGGGAACAAATAGCCAGACTTAATAATCTCATCGGTGTGACCTCTTTAAATATAGCCTCTGGGTTACCGGCGGCTGCCCCGGCGTGGGCATATACCTGGACAACCATTATACATAGACTATCTAGGTATAATGGCAGCGCCTTCCTTTTTTGTCAATGGGTTCCTACTACTTGAGACTGTAGAGGTAAAATGTTATAGTACGGGAGAGTGAGGTTCGGCTTTAGGGGGAGTGCCGGAACTGGCAGACGGGCTGGACTTAGGATCCAGTGCAGCAATGCGTGGGGGTTCGAGTCCCCCCTTCCCCACCACGGAATATGAAAAACGGTTGGTTTGGCATGTTTGGCTGGTTAAAAAAAGGCTTATATAGGGAGGGCCCCATGGAAGACAAAGTATTGGTTCTGAACAAAGAAGGAGAGTGGCTGGAGCTGGAAAACTGTTTCCTCGTCGGTGCCGTGGAACACCCGGATAAAGTGATATACTATAAGTTCATCTTCTGCCGCTGTGAAAAAGATACCCGGCAAGAGATGCTCCGCAGGGCGGAGCTTTTCCTTCAAGAGCAAAAAGGTTCGAAGTAACTGGGACTGCCAGTATAATACGGATAGCTTGAGATGAGAAAAAGAATCGTTACACCGCCCCTCCGGGACGACCCTCTCTGGTATAAAGACGCCACCATTTACGAGCTTCATGTCCGTTCTTTCTACGATAGCAACGCCGACGGCATCGGCGACTTCCCCGGCTTGATTAAGAAGCTGGAATACCTGGAGGAGCTCGGCGTCAACACTTTATGGCTGCTCCCCTTTTACCCCTCCCCACTCAAGGACGAGGGGTATGATATATCCGACTATCTTAACATCAACCCCGTTTACGGCCAGATGGCCGACTTTGAAGACTTCCTGGATGAAGCCCACCGCCGCGGCCTGCGCGTCATTACGGAGCTGGTTATCAACCATACCTCGGACCAGCACCCCTGGTTCCAGAAAGCCCGCCGCTCGCCCCCCGGCAGCCCCGCCCGGGATTTTTACGTCTGGAGCGATTCGCGGGATAAGTACAAGGAAGCCCGCATTATTTTTAAAGACACGGAATACTCCAACTGGACCTGGGATGACCTGTCCCGGCAGTATTACTGGCACCGTTTCTATTCCCACCAGCCGGACCTCAATTATGATAACCCTGCCGTGCACAAGGCTATTTTCAAGGTGGTGGATTTCTGGCTGGGCATGGGCGTGGACGGGCTGCGCGTGGATGCCGTGCCTTACCTCTACGAAAGGGAGGGCACCAGTTGTGAGAACCTGCCGGAGACCCACGCCTTCCTGAAAGAGCTGCGCGCTCATATCGACGGCAAGTTTAAAAACCGCATCATCCTGGCGGAGGCCAACCAGTGGCCGGAGGACGCTGTCCCTTACTTCGGGCAGGGGGATGAGTTCCACATGGCTTTCCATTTCCCCATCATGCCCCGCCTCTTCATGGGCATCGGCATGGAGGACCGTTTCCCCATCGTGGACATCCTGCGGCAGACGCCGCCCATCCCGGAAAAGTGCCAGTGGGCCATCTTCCTCCGCAACCACGATGAGCTGACGCTGGAGATGGTGACCGATGAAGAGCGCGACTACATGTATAGGGTGTATTCCAAGGACCCCACCGCCCGCCTCAACCTGGGCATCCGCCACCGCCTGGCGCCGTTGCTCAATAACGACCGCCGCAAGCTGGAGCTGATGAACGCCCTGCTTTTCTCCCTGCCCGGCACCCCGGTGGTCTATTACGGGGACGAGATTGCTATGGGCGATAATATCTATCTCGGCGACCGCAACGGGGTGCGCACGCCCATGCAGTGGAGCGCCGGTATGAACGCCGGGTTTTCTAACGCCAACCCGCAAAAGCTTTATCTCCCCACCATTACCGACCCCGGCTACCATTATGAGTCCGTCAACGTGGCCACCCAGGAAGATAATTCTGATTCCTTCTTGTCCTGGATGAAAATGATTATCGCTTTGAACCGGCGCTACCGGGCCTTCGGGCGTGGCACCATTGAGTTTCTCCAGCCGGATAACCACAAGGTGCTGGCTTTTCTGCGCCGCTATGAGGGGGAGACCATTTTGGTCGTCGCCAATCTGTCTCACCTGGCCCAGCAGACCCAGGTTGCCCTTGATGAGTTCAACGGCTGGCGGCTTATCAATCTCTTCGGGCCGGTGGAGTTCGCGCCGGTCGCGGACGGCCGGTATCACTTTACCCTCTGCCCTTACGCCTATTTCTGGTTCTCGCTCCAGCCGCGGCAGACCGGCGTGGAGCAGCCCCGCGTCCTCCCCGCCGAGGAAATCGCCATGGTGCCCACTATCCCCAGGGGGGTGGAAGAGCTTTTTGAGGACGAGAACCTGGACCTGATGGAAACCGTCTTGCAGGACTATTTGAAGGGCCGCCGCTGGTTCCGCAGCAAAGCCCGCTATATACAGTCGTCCCGCATCAGGGACGTCATTCCCATGCACACGCCCAAGTGTACCGCCTATTTTATCTTGATTCAGCTTAACTTCGTGGAGGGCGAGCCGGAGACCTACGCCGTCCCGCTTAGCGTTATCTCCGCCGGGCAGATGCGCGTCATCCGTAGCGAGCAGCCCCAGGCTGTCGTCGCCCGTTTGCAGCCGCCGGACGGTTCCGCGGAGACCCTGCTCTGTGACGCCATGCTGGATAAAAACTTCTGTCTGTGCCTGCTGCAAAGCATCGGCCGGAAACAGCGTTTTCGCGGCAGGCACGGCCGCATCATGACCTCCTCCACCCACGCTTATGCCGCCGCCCTGCCTCCCGGCGGGGCCGTCCCCGAGCCCGCCATCGTCAAGACGGAGCAGACCAACACCTCCATTGTCTACGGTGATAAGCTGGTATTCAAGCTGTTCCGCCAGCCGGGGGAAGGCATTAACCCGGAGCTGGAAATAGGCCGCTTTCTCACGGAGAAGACGGACTTCACCAGCGGGCCGCCACTGGTCGGCGCTCTGGAATATTTCCAGACCAACACCCGTCCCATCAGCCTGGGTATCCTTCAGGGCTTTATCCCCAATGAAGGTGACGCCTGGCACTATACTCAGGAGTCGCTGGACAGCTACTTCCAGTATATGCTCACCCAGCCGGTGAAGGACCGCCCGCCGCTTTCGCGGCAAAACCTGGTGTCTCTGGCCGGGGAGGCTGCTACCCCCGCCCACAAGGCTTTCGGCGCTTACCTGGTCTCCATCCAGCTCCTGGGACAGCGCACCGCGGAAATGCACCGGGCGCTCGCCTCCGCCCCGGACGACCGTGATTTCGCCCCGGAGCCGTTTTCCTCCGGCTACCAGACCTCGCTTTACCAGTCCATGCGCGGCAACACCATCCGTACTTTACAGCTGTTGCGGGAAAAACTGGACGGCCTGCCGGAAGAAATCAGGGAACCCTGTCAGCGGGTCATTGACCTGGAGCGGCAAATCGTGGAGCGCTACCGTTTAATCCAGCGCCGGAATATCGCCGGGGTGCGCATACGCTGTCATGGTGATTTTCACCTGGGACAGGTGCTTTACACCGGCAAGGACTTCATTATTATCGATTTTGAGGGCGAGACCGCCCGCCACCTGAGTGAAAGGCGTTTGAAGCGTTCGCCCCTCCGCGATGTGGCGGGCATGATACGCTCTTTCCACTATGCCGCCCATAACGCTTTATTGCGCCAGGTATCGCTGGCGCCCCGCCCCCCGGACGAGCTGGCCCTCCTCCAGGACTGGACGGAGTACTGGTATACCGTGGTTTCGGCCGCTTTCCTTGCTTCCTATCTTAACAGTATTAAGGATGCCGGGTTGGTCCCTCAGGACCCGGAGCAGCTCAGGATACTGCTGGATGATTTCCTGCTGGAAAGGGCCGTCTATGAAATCGACTATGAGCTTAACAACCGCCCCGGCTGGCTGCAGGTGCCCCTCCAGGGCGTTATCCAGCTCATGGAGACGGAGTCTTAAAGGAATATGGTCCCGCTCACCCTGAGTTTGTCGAAGGGTGACATCGGGCTGGCGGTGGGGATAAACGGGCAAGGAAGGATGGTCCGCTATGGATTTGAAACTCAAGGATAAAGTGGCCCTGGTCACCGGCGCCGGCAGCCAGATAGGCTACGGCAAGGCCATCTGCCTCGCGCTGGCGGAAGAAGGCTGTGACGTTATCGCCGCGGATATTGACCTTGAAGGGGCGCGGCAGACCGTCCGGGAGGTCGAGGCTCTAAAGCGCCGCGCCCTCGCTGTCAAGGTGGACGTCACCAAACGGGAAACGGTGGACGCCATGGTGGCCGAGTCCATTAAGAAGTTCGGCCGGATTGATATCCTGGTGAATAACGCCGGCGCCAGCAGCATACTCCGCCCCTTCCTGGAGATGACGGAGGAAGACTGGCAGTTCGATATCGGCGTTAACCTCCTCGGCCAGATGCGGGTGGCCCGCGCCGTCTTGCCCCACATGATAGAACGCCGTTACGGCCGCATTATCAATACCTCCGGCGGGCAGGGCATCCCCAACATATCCGTTTACGGGGCGGCCAAGGGCGGCGTCGTCCAGTTCACCAGGGCTTTATCGCGGGAGGTGGCGGATAAGGGGATAATCGTTAACGCGGTGGGGCCGGGGCTGGGTAAAACGGGACTGATTTACCGCGCCCCCCAGGAGTTCCTGGAAGGTGAGCGGCAGGCTTCTCTGCTAAAACGACTCTGCGAGCCGGCGGATGTGGCCTCGGTGGTGGCCTTCCTCGCCTCGGACCGTTGCAGCTATATGGTCGGCCAGCTTGTCCAGCTTGGAACTTAGTAAATCGAATTAGCTTTGAGTTTATATCAAGAGGAGACGACCGCCATGCCCATGTCCGCGGCTTTTCAAACCAGGCTTTTCCCCCGCCTGCCGGAAATCATTAAATATTTCGGCACGCCCTTCCACATCTTTGACGAGCAGGGTATCCTGGATACCGGCGGGCGGCTGAAAAAAGAGTTCGGCGGTCTTCACGGCTACCGGGAGTTTTTCGCCGTCAAGGCGCTGCCCAACCCCGCCATACTGAAAATCATGCAGCGGCTCGGCTTCGGCCTGGATTGCAGCTCCGCCTCCGAGCTGATGCTGGCCCGGCAAAACGGCTTTCACGGGGAGGACATCATGTTCTCCTCTAACGATACCTCCCCGGAGCTGTTCAAGCTGGCCTTGGCCGGCGGCGGCTGCATCCTGAATATCGATGATATTTCTATGATTGACGCCGTGCCGGACTTCCCGGAGCTTGTCTGCTTCCGCTATAACCCCGGCGAACGCCGTACCGGCAATCAAATCATCGGCATCCCGGTGGAAGCCAAGTACGGCCTCCGCCACGACCAGATTGTCGAAGGCTACCGCCTGGCCGTTAAGCGCGGCGCCAAACGCTTCGGCCTGCATTCCATGATTGTCTCCAACGAGCGTAATTACCGGTACATGGTGGAGACGGTGAAAATGCTCCTGGACGTTATGGGGATGGTGACGCAGGCGTTGGGCATCAAGTTCGATTTCTTCAATATCAGCGGTGGGGTTGGCATCCCTTACCGCCCCGATGATAAGCCTTTCGATATGCCGGCGTTTGTCCGGGAAGCTAAAGCCCTGATTGACGCGTTTGAAAAGCAGTACGGCTATGTGCCCCGACTCTTCACCGAGTTCGGCCGTTACATGACCGGCCCCCACGGCGCTTTAGTGGCTGCGGTCATCAACCGCATGTCCAAGTACCGTGAGTACGTCGGCGTGGACGTAGCCACCATGTCCGCCAACCCCCGCCCCGCCATCTACGAGTCCGCCTATCACCACATCACCATCCTGGAACCGCAGGGGAAGCCGCGGCAGGGTGGGGAGGAAGTCGTTGACGTGGTCGGGCCTTTATGTGAGAACAATGACAAGTTTGCTAAACAGCGCCTGCTGCCCAAAGCGCAAATAGGGGACATCATGGTCCAGCACGATACCGGCGCCCACAGCCCGGCTATGGGCGGCAACTATAACGGCTGGACGCGCCCTCAAGAGTTGCTCCTCCACTCTGATGGCTCGGTGGCCCTCATCCAGCGCGCTGAAACTATTGACGATTTATTTGCCACGCTTAACTTCCAGCCTAAGGTCCTAAAACTAAAGAAATAATCAGGAAATTGTCATTCCCGCGCAGCCATGCCCCGTATGACAATCGGGGGCGGGAATCCAGCGTCACCCGTCGTTGCGAGAGTATCGCAGCAATTCGTTTCCCCTTTTCCCGTTGTCATTCCAGCGAAAGCTGGAATCCACTCTCGGCAAACCACGATTTAGGGGTAATTCGTCTCCCTTTGAAAAAGTCGAAGATTAAGTCAGAAGGGATTAGCACCAGCTAAACATCCATCCCGGTGTAAATCGGGACCCGGGTACTCCGGCTTGATTTATTTATGGGGTAAACTAGTGGGGTGGGGCCACACTTAATCTTAAATATTCCTTGCTACTTGTCACTTGCTACTTGTCACTTATCCTAAAAGCGTGTCCCACGGCGTGTCCAGCTGCGGCACCGGTATTTCTATTATCACCGGCTTGTCCGCCCCCAGTGCCTCCCGTAGCTTCTCCCCCAGCTCCGCCGGGTTTTCCGCCCTCATTCCCACCGCCCCGAAAATCTCGGCAAACTTGACATAATCAGGGTTGTGCAGCTTGTTCCCGATGTACCTCTCCCCGTACTGGCGGCGCTGTATCCCCGCCACCGTCCCGTAAGCGTTATCGGTAAAGACCAGGGCAATCACGTTTATCTTTTCCTGGACGGCGGTGGCCAGCTCTGCCGAGGCGTAGGCGAACCCGCCGTCCCCGCAGATGGCCACCACCGGTTTGTCCGGGTGGGCCACCTTGGCGCCCAGGGCGGTGGGAAAAGCGAATCCCAGCGTGGCGAAGTAGGACGAGTCCACGTACTTGTACATTTTGTTGACCGGGTAGGCGATATCGCACCAGTAGCCCAGGTTGGTTACATCCGGCACGATTATCCCCTCGTCCCCGATTGCCCCGTAAATAGCCTGGATGTAGGCCATTTGCAGTGGCGCGGCTTTCTCCAGCTTCTGTTTTAAGGTGGTGCGCAGCCAGGCGATTTCGGACTTCTTCCAGCGGCTGGCGGGCGGGCCGTCCAGGGTCGGCATCAAAGCCTTCAAAGTCAGCCCGGCGTCCGCGGCAATGCCGACGTCCGCGCGGTGGTTCCTCCCCAGTTCCCCGGCATCGCAGTCCACCTGGATAAGCTTCTGCTCCAGCCTCAGGTTGAGTCGCGTATTCCCGGAAGCCCGCAGCCTGCTCCCGATGACTATTATCGCGTCCGCCTCCTGGAATACCGGGTTGAGCCACAGGGTGTAGTTCCCGGCGCAGTAAGGGTGCCTGCACGGTATCAGCCCCTGCCCCTCCGGCGTCATGACGACAGGCGACTTCAGTTTTTCCGCCAGCCGGGTGATTTCTTCGGCCACCCCGGCTTTAATGGCGCCCCGCCCCGCCAGTATCAGCGGCCGCTCCGCTTTGGCCAGTATGGCGGCGGCGTTGCGGATATCCTTGGGCTCCGGGGCAATCGGGGGCAGTTTATCGGTAGAGGAGAAGGTCATTTCCCCGCGCTTCGCCCATAAATCGAATGGTATTTCTATTTCAACCGGGCGGGGCCGGCCGGTCTTTAGCTGCCGCAGCGCCTGGCAGAGGATGTCCGGTATGTCCTCCACCCGCTGGGCGCGGGCGTTGTACTTGGTGATGTAGCGGAACACGTCGAGCTGCTCGTCCAGTTCGTGCAGGACGCCGCGGTGAAAACCGATGTACTGGCTTTCTATCTGCCCGGAAATCAGCAGCACCGGGGCGGAGGCGGCAAAAGCGGTCCCGATGGCGGCGGCCGTGTTCAGCGCGCCGGGCCCGGGCAGCACCATGGCCGCGCCTATCTTACCGGTGGTCAGGGTGTAGCCGTAAGCCATGTAGGCGGCCGTCTGCTCGTGGCGGACGGATATCCAGCGGATGCTTTTGTCCCGGTAAATGGCGTCCACGGCCTCCATGATTTGCACGCCGGGCAGCCCGAAGACCACCGGGATTTCCTCCCGCGCCAGTAAAGCCGTCAGCGCTTCCGCGCCGCTCATCAGGGGCATGGTTACCTCCGCTCGATATCAGGGTTACCGTTCCATTATATTATAAACCGGCCGCCTAAGTAACCATGCGGGCGCACGGAAAGAGGGGGTAATCAGAGAAAATGCATTTATGGGACATCGTATAGAGTGCGCACGCATTTTTTGCCCGGTTTCCGGCTGCCGCCGGAGCCGCGTGGCCAATACGGTTTTTGCTGTTGATATTTTTAATAAAGACCGCCGTTAAGCGGCGGGGGCGGTGCGGGAAATCTCTTTAGCCGCGCGCCGCCTTATTGAGTAATGACTTGATTTCACGTAATTTATCTGAATCATGGGCCAGGTGGTGCTGCCGGTTATTCGCCCATCTTTCAATTTCCGCGGCGGGAACGCCTAACAACCTCGCGATGTTAATGGTTTCATCGGTCACTGTCTTGGTGTATCCCGTGCTTTCCTCGTAGCGTGCCTGCACGCCCCGGGCTATCGCTTCCATCCTGGAGCTCAATCTCTGGGCCGCTTTCCTGGTTTGACCGGCGGTTTCGATGGTATTTACCGTCTTCATCATGATTTTCTCCTTGTAGGGCAAGATTAATAAGTGCTGACTCCTTCATCCGGTGCGCATAATGCCATGGTATTTTCCCGGTGAATCACCCCCTTTCTTACCTGAGCTTGTTATCGAAAGGCCATCCCTTGACGGGCATGTTCCACTTGACCAGGAAGTCCTTGAAGTCCTTTTTATCGATGCGGTAATGGCCGCTGGGCAGCCGGAAAGCTTTAAGCCGGTCGCTCTTGATCCATTCCAGCACCGTGCTTTTGCTTACCTGGCAATAGTCCGCGATATTCTTGGAGGTTAACTTTACCGTTTCCGGATGTTTTTTAGCTGGCAAGTAGGGCTCCTTACTATCGAAAGCGATAATCCTTTATTTTGCGTGTTTTTAACGAAACGAACGTATTACACATAGCATAGGAAGAGCAGGTAACAGCGGCGTCACAATAATCCGGGCCGGTGTCACAAAATAGTCACAAAAGGCCTGATTCCCCGTAGCCTCCGCGGATGGCCGCGGTGACGCCCGCGGTATCGGGAAATTGACAGTACGTTATATTGTTGATAATATAAGAATTCAGGGTAATTATTATGGGTAAGAAAAAAGCCGCGGGTAAAAGCGTACCGGAGTTCGGGGTGAAGCACGGGCAGCGTTTCGGCCACCCGCCGGAGTCCGGCATCGTGGTGAAAAGCAAGGTCTGGCTGGAAAAAGACGGTAAGCTTTTAATGGGGTGGGGCCGGGCGATGCTGCTGGAGCGCATTGACGAGCTGGGCTCGATATCGGCGGCGGCCCGCTCCATGAAGCTGACCTACCGCAACGCCTGGCTCTGGGTGGAGGCGATGAACCGCCTCTCGCCCCGGCCGCTGGTGGTAAAGTCCACCGGGGGCGCTAAGGGCGGCTTCGCCCGCCTGACTGACGAGGGCCGGGAAATCATCCGGGAATTCAAGGAAAAGCGCGCCAGCGTCCGGGAGGCCGTCAACCGCTAGCCCCGTTGCTTCCCTCGTTATTTCTTCGCCGCCATATATTTTTCTTCATAGCAGTAACCTTTGGCCGCCTGCGGCGTTATAATATAGCAGAACGCCAATAGCAAGGAGGCTGAAGTGAAAAAAATTTTACTCGGTCTGTTGATTCTCATCATGCTTACCGGCACGGTGGTTGCCTGTGCCCGGAATGAAAGCCCCGCCAAGGTCACTTTGCCGGACGCAACTTACGCGCACAATGAAGCGGCGATTTCCTGGGATGGCGCTATAACGCCCCCGGCAACTATAACGCTGCCCATTCCCACCGTGATTATGTCGGGGGACAGTTCTAAAGGCGGGGACTATGCTTATAGCTCCGCCCAGACGACCTCTTCCTCCGACCGTATGGTTATCATGAACGGCTACCTGACCCTGGTCGTCGATGATGTTTCCATCGCCATGTCGCAGATAACCGCTCTGGCCGGCGCCAACGGGGGTTTCGTCATCAGCTCCAGCCTCCAGGAAGACCAGAACCGGCTCTACGCCAGCATCGCTTTCCGCGTGGACTCCGCTAAATACAATGAGACCCTCGCCGCGCTGCATGCCCTGGCCGTGGATATCAGGGCGGAAAGCACCTCGGGACAGGATGTGACCGAACAGTACGTCGACCTCTCCGCCCGGCTGACCAATCTTGAGGCCTCTGAAGCCCAGCTCCTCGAGCTGATGAAAATGGCTGGCGATGTCGATGATATTCTCAATGTCCAGCGCGAGCTTACCAATACCCGGGGCCAAATCGAGCAGATTAAAGGGCAGATGCAGTACCTGGAGGAAAGCTCCGCCCTGGCCCTGATTAACGTTACCCTGGAGCAGTCCAAGCTTACCGTCGAGTTCAACGCCAATACCCGGACTGTCAACCAGGGGGAAGCTGTGCAGTTCTATCCTAGCATTGTCGGCGGGTTCGCCCCTTACAGCTATACGTGGGACTTCGGCGACGGTGAAACCAGCACCGAGGCCAACCCGTCCCATGCCTACCACAAGAGCGGCAACTTCACCGTCACCGTTAAGATAACCGACGATAAAGGCAATCCCGCCGAGTATACCCGGACGGACTATATCACCGTGATGGGAGGCTGGAGCGGCGGCAGCGTGGGCGGCAACGCCTGGAACGCCCTCTTGGCTTTCTTCCGCGGCGTGGCTGCCTTCTTCATCTGGCTGGGTATTTTCAGCCCCATCTGGATCGCCATCCTGATAATCCTGTACTTCGCCTGGTGGCGCCGGCGCAAGAACAGGAAGCAGGCGCAATAGGCTAGCTCACTATCATAAGTAAAAAAAACGGAGGGGGGCCAACGCCCCCCTCTCTTTTTAACCTGAAAGCAGCATGCACGTGTCATTCTGACCCCGATGCAATCGGGGGAAGAATCTCGGAGTGGGGGAAGAATGACTCATTATTGACTTGCTGAATTAGCAATAAAGTGATTCCTGGCTCTAAAAAAGCCATTATTCCCGCTCATCCTGAGTGAGCGACTTTGTCGCCATCCCGCACCGATTCGTACCTCATCCGGTGTCCCGCATGACCATAGGGAATCGGGACATGACGCAGGAATCGGGACTTGTCGAAGGAGAAAGCGGGAATCTCGCCGGAATAACATAAAAACACTGTCACTCTGAGCGGTTACCCTGAACTCCTGTGGTGAGCTCGTCGAACCATGCCGCAGGGTAGCGAAGAATCTCGGGGGGTTGGGGATTTCCCTTCCGCTCCTGGATTATTGAGCCGTCCTTCTTGGGAAGGAATTCTTAGGAAGAGCTCATAATACCAAGCTGTTTTAGCCTGAAATGCGCTTGATGATTTCTTCCCGGCTGATGCCGGTAACGCTGATTACTTTATTGCGGCTGGTCAGCCCCCGGATAATGGCCACGGAAGTCTTTTTTACCCCCAGCCGCCCGCTGAGAAAATCCACCAGTTCCTTGTTGGCTTTGCCTTTGTCCGGCGGCGCGGCAATCTTTACCCTCAGTGTGTCTTCATCAAAGCCGGTTATCTCGTTGCGGCCGGCGTTGGGCGTCACCTTTACCGCCAGCCGGATACCCTGTTCTTCCTTGTTTGCGCTCACTTAGTTTTGATATTCCTGCCGGTCAATGATTCATGCGGCTAGTCGATGTCCTGTCTGCGTCCCAGGAAACAGGTAATCGAAAGCAGTACCAGCACGATTGCCAGCGCCATCCAGTATTGCCAGGTGAGTTTGTAGGTAAAAATAGGGTCGGATGGCACCTGGATGATGGAGAGCGTACCCAGTACCGCGCTGATAACACCCAGCCCGGCGATTATCCATGCTGCGATTATCATATTCAGGCCTCCTCTTCAGTTTATCGCCGCCCCGCGGATGATATATAATGTGGTCGAGTGCTTAATAAAGGTTCGTTCGGAGATAATATAACATGAAACTGGCAAATAATCTATACGGCTACCCGGAGCAGGGCATGATGGACTGCAATACTTACGTCATCGCCGGCGGCCCCGGCATCATCGTGGACCCCGGCAATCCGGCCTATCTCAACGTGAAGGTGGCGGGGATGAAAGAGGACGGTATTGATATTAAGAATATCGGCCTTATCGTCAATACCCACCTGCATATCGACCACTCCGCCGCCAACGAGGCGTTCAAGGCCCTTTCCGGCGCCAGGATTGCCTTGCACCCCGTCCAGAAGCGGAACTATCAGATGGTGGTGGTGGACGGCACCCGCCTTTTCGGGGAGGAGCCGGCGGAGTTCAAAGAGGACCTGTTGTTGGGTGAAAGCCGCCTGTCTTTCGGTGGCATTGACCTGGAGCTGATTCCCGCCCCCGGCCACTCGCCGGACTGCGTCTGCTATTACTGGCGGGAGCCCAAGGTACTCTTTTGCGGCGATGTTCTGTTTCAGATGAACACCGGCCGCGTTGA
The DNA here is from genome assembly GCA_041652735.1 of Dehalococcoidales bacterium. Taxonomy (NCBI): domain Bacteria; kingdom Bacillati; phylum Chloroflexota; class Dehalococcoidia; order Dehalococcoidales; species Dehalococcoidales bacterium. Next base: position 36,188 of record JBAZGT010000017.1, read on the forward strand.
CCTGCCCGGCGGCAGCGCCGACGACCTCAAGATTTCTATTGAAGCCCTTTCCCGGCTGGACATCGAGCTGCTGCTCCCCGGTCACATGGGTGGCGTCGCTGGGGCGGACGGGGTCAAGCGTAACTTCGAGCATATCAGGAATAACGTTTTTCCGTGGCTTTAGTCTCGTTGTCATTCTGACCCCGATGTAATCGGGGGAAGAATCTCGGGGTGTGGGGGTGAATAATAGATTATAGACTTGCTCATTAATTAAAAATGGTATTTTTCCTGTGGCTTTAAAATAGCCGTCATTCCCGCTCATCCTGAGTGAGCGACTTTGTCGCCATCCCGCACCGATTCGTACCTCATCCGGTGTCCCGCATGACCATAGGGAATCGGGACATGACGCAGGAATCGGGACTTGTCGAAGGAGAAAACGGGAATCAAGGGGGTGGGTTGAATAGCTTGTCATTGACTTCCTCATATATCGGTAATAACATTGTCCCGTGGTTATAATTTCGTTGTCATTCCAGCGAAAGCTGGAATCCATGGGAAGGGAATAAGGTGGGTGGTATCGTCCCCGGGAGGTGACATAACATGCACGGCATCGCATATGAAATCGGTGAGCTATTAAGGCAAAAGGGCCTCACCCTGGGCGCGGTGGAGTCCGCCACCGGCGGGCTGATATCCCACCTTATCACTAACGTCCCCGGCAGCTCGGACTACTTTAAAGGCTCGGTCACCGCTTACGCCAACGAGACCAAGATGAAGGTTATCGGCGTCAAAACGGCCACGCTGCAAAAGTACGGCTCGGTCAGCCCGCAGGTCGCCGAGGAAATGGCCGCCGGCGGCCGCAAAGCTTTAGCGGTGGATATCTGCGTGGCGGATACGGGGATAGCCGGGCCGGGCGGCGCCACGCCGGGTAAAGCGGTAGGGCTTTTCTATATCGGCCTGGCCCATCAAGGCGGCGCCTTCAGCCGTAAACACGAGTTCCACGCCGCGCGGGAGGAAAACAAACTCGCCGCCGCGGAAACGGCCTTGAAATGGGTTAAAGAATATTTGCTTGGCCTCGAATGAATAGTAAATACCGGAATATATCGTACCGTTGCATCAATAGTTCATGAGGTATTTCCGCAGGTCGTTGGTGCTGATATAGCCGGTCGGCTTTCTCTCGGAATCCAGGATAACGCCCAGGTAGGTATGGCCCTGTTCTATTTTTTGGGTAGCCGCGGCTGCCGTCATGTCTTCAGTCAGTTCAACGGCAAATTTAGTTAGATGAACCAGGTCCTTGTTTTTCGAGGACTCGTAAAAGTCGATGAGATCCTTCATCGTATCTTCTTCTATGCCTTTATAAAAATCCGCTACTGTGATACTCTTGTCTGAAATCAGGTCCTTCTTTTTCAAAATATATTGGTAAATAGCCTCGTCGCTTACGGCCGCACAAAATTTACCGTTGTCATCAATTATGACCAGGATATACTCCTGTACTTTTTGATTTACCCATTCTAGGGCTTTTGAGATTGTATCGGATAGTGTAAGTTTATTAATGCCTCTTGGGTTCAATTCTTTTATGGATACATTTGATAAAATATCTTTTGTTGAACGATTGATTTTAAGCATGGATTCGGTCGCCGTTTTCATGTTCTCCCGCCCAAAAAAATAGGCGGCGCCGGCTCCAATCCAAGTACCGAAGGTCCCGAACGTTAGAGCCAGCAGGTCTTTTTGATCATTCGTTCCGATTAGCCAAAATATCAGGCATTCGGTGACCAGCAGCGCAAGTAGTAAAGCTAATACTAGAATCAAATGCTTTGACATGAAAGGATGCTTATCGTCGCCGTTTGACATATTTCCCCTCCTTGTCTACATTCGGCACAAAATATACTCTTAACCAGCTCAAATGTCAATATCGTAAACTGCCTTTATTTTATTGCCATCCCCCACCATCAATGCTATACTCTGACCGTATTAATGACTTGCTCAGAATATTTTTACTTCACCGCTCACCTTGAGCCTGTCGAAGGGTGAAATTATAGTACCTCCATGGTTCAGTAGGCTCACCATGAGCGGCTTAAAATGAGTTAAGATTGGAGATTTCACGTGAAAAGAGTTGACGGGCGTAACTATGATGAGCTGCGGCCTTTCCAGATAATTCCGGATTACCAGGCTTTCGCGGAGGGCTCGGCTTTAATCAAGCTGGGCAAGACCCATGTCCTCTGCGCCGTAACCGTGGAAGAGCGCGTGCCATCCTTCCTCAAGGGCAGCGGCACCGGCTGGATAACCGCCGAGTACGCCATGTTGCCCCGCGCCACCGTCACCCGCTCCCAGCGCGACTCCGTTCAGGGGCGTGTGGGCGGGCGCAATCAGGAAATCCAGCGCCTCATCGGGCGCTCGCTGCGGGCGGTGGCGGACCTGTCCGCTTTAGGGGAGAGGACGCTAATTGTGGATTGTGACGTCATCCAGGCGGACGGCGGCACCCGCACCGCCTCCATCACCGGCGCTTACGTGGCTTTGTACCGGGCAATGGAAAAGCTCATGCACATGGGCATGATTGCCCGCATGCCGCTGAAAAGCGGGGTGGCCGCCACCAGCGTCGGCATCGTCAACACTTACATGATGCTGGACCTCTGCTATGACGAGGACTCCCGGGCGGCAGTGGACTTCAACATCGTCATGACCAGCAAAGGGGAGTTCGTGGAAGTCCAGGGCACCGCCGAGGGCAGCCCCTTCACCCGCCGGTCCATAGATGACATCCTGGTGCTGGGGGAAAAGGGGATACAGCAGCTTTTCAAAGCCCAGCAGGATGTTTTGAAGGCTGGGAAGTAATCGCCCCTGAGTGGATTGTCATGCTAATTGCACGAAACATCAAATTAATCAATCATCTGTCATTCTGGGTATATATGCTCAGAATGACACCAGACCTCTACGGCCTTACCGCCCCTGAAAAGAAATCATTGGTATCGACTAAAGCTTTTCCCAGCTCTCCCGGCTGATTCCTGCCTGTTCGAGAATCCGGGAAAGAAGCCCGCTGCTTATTTCACCCTGGTGTGGATTGGGTAAACGCAGGCGCAGCTCGCCTTTTATCATGAATTGGTGTTTGGTGCCGGAATAAGGCCCTTCAAAACCGAGCGCTCGCATGAATTTGATGAAAGCCACCCGCTTGATAGGCCCGAAGCGCGGCACTATACGGTTTCCTTCACCTTCAGTTCAATGCCGTCGATAATGGGTAAAGGTGAATGGCGGGAAATACCCACCAATATCCAGTCTTCCAGGACTTCCCGGAGCTCATTGCGGCATTCTTCAAGCGTTGCGGCGTTGGCGTAGACGCCTTTGAAGCCCGGTATTTCACCGTAATAGCTGCCGTCGTCAGGCAGAATCTCGTATTTGGCCTTTTTCAGCGCCGCCTGGACATATTCGGTCAACATCGTTATCTCTTTTTACTTTCTCGGCGATTTTACATCGGCCGGAACGGACTGTCAATAACTCTACGGCCTTACCTGCCCCGTCCCGAAGATAATCCACTTGTAGGTGGTCAGCTCCTTCAGCCCCATCGGCCCCCGCGCGTGCAGCTTTTGCGTGCTTATCCCCACCTCCGCCCCCAGCCCGAACTGCCCCCCGTCCGTGAACCGCGTGCTGGCGTTAACGTAAACGGCGGCGGCGTCCACCTCGTTGAGAAAACGCATGGCGCTGCCGTAGTCCTCGGTGACTATCGCCTCGGAATGCCCGGAGCCGTATTTCTCGATGTGCTCCAGCGCGTCCTCCAGGGAGTCCACCACCTTTATCGCCGCGATTAGCGCCAGGAACTCCTTGCCCCAGTCCGCCTCCGTGGCGGGCATCAGTTTCAGTCCTTCTTCCGCCGCCAGCACCGCCAGCGCCCTTTCGTCGCAGTGCAGCTCCACCTTGTCCCGGTTCAGCGCGGCGGCCATCTCCGGCAGGTATTCCTCCGCGATGTCGGCGTGGACGAGCACCGTGTCCAGGGCGTTGCAGACGGTGGGCCGCTGCACCTTGGCGTTGTAAACTATGTCCACCGCCTTGCGGATATCCGCGGCTTTGTCCACGTAGGTATGGCACACGCCGATGCCCCCGGTCAGCACCGGCATTACGGCGTTTTCCGCCACCGACTTTATCAGGCCGGCCCCGCCCCTGGGAATAATCAGGTCGATGACGTCATTCATCTTGAGCATCACGTCCACCAGGGCGTGGTCGGTATTATCGACGAACTGTACGCACCCCGCGGGCATTCCCGCGCGTTTGCAGGCCGCCTGTAGCACTTTCACGATGGCGGTATTGGAGTTGATGGTCTCTTTGCCGCCTCGCAGGATGACGGCGTTGCCGGACTTCAAACACAGTGAGGCTATGTCCACCGTGACGTTGGGCCGGCTTTCGTATATCGCCCCGATTACCCCGATGGGCACCCGTTTCTTACCCATTTGCAGTCCGTTGGGCATGGTGCGCATTTCGTAGGTATCGCCCACCGGGTCCGGCAAAGCGGCCACGGCGCGGGTGTCCGCCGCGATGCCCTCCAGCCGTTTGTCGTTCAGCATCAGGCGGTCGAGCAAAGCTTCTCCCATGCCGGTAGCCTTGGCGGCTTTGTAGTCCTTTTCATTGGCGGCCAGGATTTCGTCTTTCCTCGATAAGATATCATCGGCGATGTTGTTCAGGGCTTGGTTCTTGATATCGGTGGAAAGGTAAGCCAGCCGGTGCGCGGCAACCTTGGCCGCCCGGCCCCTGGCTTTCAAATCATCGGTGGCGTTTTTCATTTATCGCTCCTCGCCGCTCCGCTTAGGGGTGTTTTCACTTTCTGGCGGAGACGTTCCAGTATCCACATGCGGCTTAGTGTGCTAGGGCCGATACCCAGCTCCCGGGCCTCTTCCCGGATTTGTTCCCACTTGTCCGCCGGCAGGCGGACCGGGATTACTTTATCCAATGGCTTCCTGGTCTCGATATTTACCACTTCATCCGTTTCTTCCCAGGCGTTATCGCCCCGGTCGATTTTCTCAATATCTTTATCTATATCCGCCATCTCACTTACCTCCCATCGCTTTAAAAAGACGTCTTTCGCTGTCAATCATGTCTCTGGCCGTGACTATCTTCCAATTACTTCCGCTTGTATTTACCAGTACTACCAGGATGTAGCGTCCGCTATTTGTCTGGCTGAACAATTTATAAAGGCCTTCTTTACTGCGGCGGACATGGTGTGTTTCTGTTTGGCAGGCTTGTTCTATTTCTTCAAAAGTTATTTTATGCTTGGATTCTATCTTGTCCAGTATGTGGTCATCTATTTCCAGCGACTCGATCCGCAACACTTGGTAGATATCCAATCTTTATTATTGTATACAACATGTATACAATTGTCAAGCCTGATTACTCAAACGTCCCGCTCCCGCTGAAGTGATATACGTAGCGCGGCGGCAGGCTCGTTACCGCCCGGTTCACCCGCTTTTTCATATTGCAGCGGCACTTCCTCCCGTCCTCCAGCTCGATGGTATAGCCCGGGCCGTCCTTGACTTGCCGGTACTCTATCAGGGTAAGCTCCCCCCACCAGCTGTGGTCTTCCTCGTTCTGGAACTGGTAGTTGACGTTGGCGATGAGCTGCTCGGTGTGGGAGTCATAGAGTTTACCTGTGGGCACTTGTGTCCTCTCTTTCCAGTAGCGCCAGGTTGTTGCGGTGCACTACCTCCGGTCCGTAATCGATGCTAATCAGCCCGGCGATTTTGTTGGAGCGGGCTCCCTTGATTTTGCTGATGTCCGCGGCGCTGTAGTTGGTGATGCCGCAGCCTATCTGCGTCCCTGCCGTATCGCATACCGCCACGATATCCCCCCGGCTGAACTTTCCTTCCGCCTGCTGTATGCCCGCCGCCAGCAGACTGCGGTTCTGCTTTTGCAGCGCCGCCGCGGCGCCGGCGTCCACTATCAGCGTGCCTTTGGTGCACAGCCCGGAGACCATCCAGCGTTTCCGGCTTTCCAGGTGCTCGCCGGCGCCGGGGAAATGCGTGCCGGCGTTCTCGCCGGAAGCTAATCTCAAGATAATATCTTTTTCCTTGCCGTCCGCGATGACCGCGTGCACCCCGGAGGCCGTGGCCACCTGTGCCGCTTCTATCTTGGTTATCATGCCGCCCGTTCCCAGGTTGCTGGCGGTATTCGCCCCCAGCCGCTTTATCCCCGCGTCTATTTTCTTGACCAGCGGTATGAGCTGTGCCTCGGGGTCTTTGGCGGGGTCGGCCGTATATAAACCGGCGATGTCCGTCAGTATCATCAGCATGTCCGCGTCCACCAGGTTCGCCACCATCGCGGAAAGGTTATCGTTATCCCCGAATTTGGCTTCCTTGATTTCGTCGATGGATATCACGTCGTTCTCGTTGACGATGCAGATTACCCCCATCTCCATCAGCGCCATCAGGGTGTTGCGCGTGTTGAGGTACCCGGCCCGGTCGGCGATGGCGCTTTTGGTCAGCAGGGCCTGCGCCACGGTGATGTTGTACGGCTGGAAAATCTGCTCGTAGGTGTTCATTAACCGGCTTTGCCCCACGGATGCCAGCACCTGCTTGTAGGGGATGCCTTTCACCGCCCCGGTGATGCCCAGCTTATGCCGCCCCGCCGCTATCGCCCCGGAAGACACGATGATGATTTCCGCGCCTTGCTCGTGCAGTCTGGCTATCTGCCCGGCCATGCTGGACATCATCGCCTGGTCCAGGTGGTTGGTGCCGCCGGTCAGCAGCTTGGTCCCCAGCTTTATGACGATGCGCCGGTAGGCCGGATTTGATGATTTTGGTGTTTTTTTGCTGTTCATATTCGTAAAAATATTAGCTTCGTAACATTATAGCATAAGGCGGAACGGGTTGGATAAATTTTTATCTCTCCGGTTGGAGTTGTTATTTTCTGGGGAAAAGTGTGAATATTAGATAGGGTGTAGACTTGTGCTACCCGCGCTGATAAAATTATGGGTGACAGGAATATGTATAGCGACTCTTTAACCGTTCGAAATCTCACCTTGGGGCGATAACCGGGAGGATAAGCGCATGGGACTGATTAAAAAGCAATTAACCTTTTTATTTTACGGTTTCGTTTTCTGGCTGCCGGTCCTGCTGGTGGTCTATATCGGCATGTTCATCTACAGCAATGCTGACAAAATCGGCCGGTCGATGCTGGACCTGGCCGGGGATGATACCTACCTGTTTTCCGGTATCGGTCTTCTGCTTTGCCTGGTAATAGTCTATCTGTCCGGGATTTTATTGAAGCTGACCAACGTCGGGAAAGTCCTTTCCCGGATTCCGTTTATCGGCATCTTTTTCGGGCAGGGTGAAATCATGACTATCGGCCGGTTGAGCCACATGCAGCCCTGTCTCTTTTTATATTCCCCCACCTGTATTTCTTACGGCTGGATACTCTCGGAGGAGAAGATAAATATCAAGAATGTCAAAGCCCAGTTCGCCATGATTAACGTCTATTTCGCCAACGTGCCCACTCTGGTCACCGGGCAGGTGTTCGCCGTGCGTAAAAGCTCGGTGATGAAGCTCGGTAATACTTCGTCGGATGTTATTAACCTGCTCCTTTATACCTTCCGCAGCCCCGCCGCCCTGGAATACCTCCCCTGGGAGGATGAGACCCAGGAAGAGTTTGAGGAAAGGTCGCAGCAGTTCGGTTTGAATCGCCCCACCATATCCCCGCCCCGTAATTAGTTATGATTAGAGCAAGTGTAGCGTCCTATAATGATGTGCCTGAGCTGGTTGCCGGCTGCTACGCTTTGCTGGCGTCTCTGGAGATACGCGGCTCCCGCTGGGGTAAACTTTTCCATACCTACCGCCCCGCCCTGACCAAGTACGGCCCCTTTCAATGGCTCTGGGACTCCGGCTGGCACATGATAGTCTGGAGCCGCCGCCGCCCGGAAAACGCCGTGGCTGACCTGCGCACCATGCTGCGGTTCCAGCAGCCGGACGGCTTTATTCCCGGCGTCATCTTCTGGCGGCGCAACCGGTGGCTGGGTAAGCTGGCGGGCTTTTTTACCGGCTATACCGGGGACAGATTTTCCCCCCTCACCCAGCTGCCCATGCTGGCCTATGCCGTCAGGGCTGTCTGGCAGGCCGCTCATGATAAAGCCTTGCTGGCTGAGTTCGTGCCCCCGGTTGTCCGTTTCCTGGAATGGTGGCAGTCCCGTGATAGTGATGATGACGGGCTGGTTTCCATCATCCATCCCTGGGAGTCGGGCATGGATGCCAGCCCGGTTTACGACCCCGTTTTTCATTTGGATAACCCCCGTTTCTGGGATATGTACCCCCGTTTCTGGCGCTTGCTCCGCCGCTACCGCCGGGTGGGCTGGGACCTGCCGGCGATACTGCGGGCGGGGTGGTTTAACGTTGAGGACGTGGGCGTATGCAGCGTCTATGCCGATAACTGGGGTGTCCTGGCTTTATTGGCCGATGAGTTCGACCCCGCCCTGGCCGCCCGCTGCCGCGCGCAGAGCCGTAAATACCAGGCGGCCGTTATCCGCAAGTGCTGGGACGGCGCCCGCGGTCAGTTTGTCTCTTATTATCACCGGGGCGGGGTCGAAATAGCCTCCCCCGCGGAGACCATCCAGACTTTGCTGCCCCTCCTCCTCGATGACCTGCCGCTGAATTTGCAGCACGAGCTGGTCCGTAAAATCAACGACCCCTCTAAATTCTGGCTGCCCTACCCGGTGCCCTCTGTGGCCATGTCGGAAACGACCTTTAACCCCGGTAAGTCCGGGCTGCTCTGGCGTGGCCCCATGTGGCCCGCCGCCAACTGGCTGGTCATGGAAGGCCTGCTCAAGCACGGTTTTAAAACGGAAGCCGCCGCCATTCTGGATAGGTGGACGGAGCTTTACCTCAAGCACGGCATCTGGGAATACTATAACCCCCTCACCGGCAAAGGCCTGGGCCAGCCGGGACTTGGCATGTCCACCATTATCATTGACATGTTAGCGCGACTCGGCAGAATATAGCCGGTACTGTACTTTATTAATCTCTACATTAATCTCTACTTATCTCCGCCCTTTCCAAACTACTAACTACCAAATACCCCCTTTCCCGTCCCCCCTCTCTGCCAGCGGAGAGGGGGCTAGGAGGAAAGGTCACTTATCTCCCTCTCTCCCCAACTACTTCTTTTCCCGTCCCCCCCGTCTATGCTAGAATGTCATGAAAAGGGCTGGCCCATATCTATGGACGAGCCCTATCGGCGTTTGTGTTAAAAGGGATTTAGCATGGATTTAAGCAGGTTAATTGACCTTGTCCGGCCCCTGCCCGCTTGGCAAAGCCTGGTAAAAAGGCTCGGCGCGCGGGAAGGCGTTACCGTGGCGGTGCTGGATGCCGCCCGTCCTTACCTCACGTCCGCCCTGTATCGAAGCCTGCGCCTGCCGCTGCTCCTGGTAACCGCCCAGCCGGAGCGGGCCAGGAAACTCCACGAGCAGCTTTCCGGCTGGTGCGGGTCGGGGCGCATCATGCTTTTCCCGGAGCATGACGTCCTGCCTTACGAGCGCCTCACCCCGGAAACCTCCACGGAAACGGAGCGCGTTCAGGTGCTTTCCGCCCTGGCCGGGTATGGCGCTGAAACCAACGATGACCCTCCCTTCATTATCGCCTCGGCGGCGGCTTTGATGTCCCGCACCGCCGCTTACCGGGAGTTCGCCGCCGCGCCGAAGACTATTACCCTGGGCATGACCATCGACCCCTTCCGCCTGCTGGCGGACTTGCAGTCTATAGGGTACCGGCTGGAAAACACCGTGGAAGTGCCGGGTGCCATGAGCCACCGCGGCGGTATCGTGGATATCTTTCCCCCCACCGCCCCCCTCCCCGTCCGGCTGGAGTTCTTCGGCGACTCCATAGACAGCCTGCGCACCTTCGACCCCTCTACCCAGCGCTCGGTCACCAACCTGCCATCGATAATTGTCGGCCCGGCTGCGGAGCTTCTTTCCCCCCGCCGCCTGGATAAAACGTCTTTGGAAGATATTTTAAACACCCTGGACCTTAAGGGCTGCGCCGTCGGGGTCAAGGAGCAGTTGCGCCGTGATAAGGAGATGTTCCTGGGCGGGCAGCTGGGTCGGGAGGCGCAGTTCTACGCGCCCCTGTTTAACGGCGGCCAGTTGCTGGACTACCTGCCGCCCGGCGCCCTGCTGGTGCTGGACGAGCCTGCATATATTGAGCAGACGGTCGGCGACTCTGATGCCGAGGCCGCCGCGATGCGCTCGGAAAAAATCGAGCGCGGCGAGCTGCCGGTGAATTTCCCCCGCCCTTACTTTAACTGGGAGGAGCTGGAGCCGTTAATTAGTGCCCGCCCGTCTCTCCGGCTGGAGGCCTGGGGCGCCGGGGAGACGCTGGACTTTATTTCCTCGCCGGGCTACGCCGGCAAGCTGCCCGTTTTCATTGCCAGAATCGTGGAGCTGCTGGGACAGCAAAAACGTATCGTCATCGTCAGCCACCAGGCCGGCCGCCTCTCCGAGCTGTTCGATGCGGAAGATATCGTCGTCGCCCCGGTCGAATCGGTAACGCAGTCGCCGGAGCCGGGCACGCTGGTGCTGGTGCAGGGCTCGCTGCCGGAGGGCTGGGTGATGGGCGGCGCAACGTATCTGTTTACCGACGCCGAGATTTTCGGCTTCGTCAAGCAGCGCCGCCTGGTCAAGAAGCGTCCCGCCGCCCGCCGCAAACTGACTATCGACTTCGTTCCGGACGACTACATTGTGCACATCGAGCACGGCATCGGCAAATTTACCGGCGTCACCATGCTCAACGCCGCCGGTTCGGACAAGGAGTACCTGGTCTTGCGATATGCCGGCAACGATGTGCTCTATGTCCCCACCGACCAGATTGACCGCGTCAGCCGCTATGTGGGCGCCGGCGACCGCACCCCGGTCTTGAGCCGCCTCGGCACCCAGGAGTGGGTGCGCACCCGCCAGAAGGCCAAAGATGCCGCCGACCTGCTGGCCCGGGAGCTTTTGAATCTCTACGCCGCCCGGGAGGTGGTGCCCGGGTTCTCTTTCTCGCGGGATACTGTCTGGCAGCAGGAGATGGAGGCGGCTTTCCCTTACGTGGAGACTTCGGACCAGCTTGACGCCGTGCATGAAGTGAAAGAGGATATGGAAAAGCCCAAGCCCATGGACCGCCTCATCTGCGGCGATGTGGGCTACGGCAAGACGGAGGTGGCTATCCGCGCCGCTTTCAAGGCCGTCATGGACGGACGGCAGGTGGCCGTGCTGGTGCCCACCACCGTGCTCGCCCAGCAGCATTTTGAGACTTTTTCCGAGCGACTGGAGGCTTTCCCGGTTAAGGTCGAGGTCTTGAGCCGCTTCCGCTCTGACCGCGAGCAGCGCCAGGTGGTGGATGGCCTGGCGGCGGGCTCGGTGGATATCTGTATCGGCACCCACCGCCTCATCCAGAAGGACATCGTCTTTAAAAACCTCGGTCTCCTGATTATCGATGAAGAGCAGCGCTTCGGCGTCAACCATAAAGAGTATCTCAAGCAGATGCGCCGGGAGGTGGACGTGCTTACCTTGAGCGCCACCCCTATTCCCCGCACCCTCCATATGTCGCTGGTGGGCGTCCGGGACATGAGCACGATGGAGACCCCGCCGGAAGCCCGCCTCCCCGTCAAGACCTATGTCGCCGAATATAACGACCACCTCGTTAAAGAGGCTATTTTAAGGGAGCTGGAGCGCAACGGCCAGGTCTTTTTCGTGCATAACCGCGTGCAGAGCATCGCTATGGTGGCCGCCAGCCTGCGGGAGCTGGTGCCGGAGGCGGAGGTGGCCGTCGGGCACGGCCAGATGCCGGAGGAAGAGCTGGAAAAGGTCATGACCGCTTTCACCCAGGGCAGGGTGGACATCCTGGTCTGCACCACCATCATCGAGTCCGGGCTGGATATGCCCAACGCCAACACCATGATTGTCAATAAGGCGGATAAGTTCGGCCTCACCCAGCTTTACCAGCTGCGGGGCCGGGTGGGCCGCGGCGCTAACATGGCCTACGCCTATTTCCTTTACGATGGCGGCAAGCACCTGACCCCCGTCGCCCATAAGCGACTCCGCACGATATATGAAGCCACCGAGCTCGGCGCCGGTTTCGGCATCGCCATGAAAGATCTGGAAATCCGCGGCGCCGGCACGCTTTTGGGTCACCGCCAGAGCGGCCACATCACCGCTGTCGGCTTTAGCCTCTATACCCGTCTCCTCGCGGACGCCGTCGAGGAGCAGAAAGCCGTCATGGCCGGTAAGGAAAAACCGGCCCCCAAACTGCCCCCTCCCACCGTTGACCTCCCCCTGGACGCCTTTATCCCGGCAACTTATGTATCCGATGTTGATACCCGTTTGGAGCTTTACCGCGCCCTGGGTAGCATTGCCCCCGCCGCCTCCCTGGACGATGTTTTGAAGGAATATACTGACCGCTTTGGCACCCCCCCGCCGGAGGTGCAGAACCTGCTCTACGCGGTACGTATCAAAGGCCTCGCCGTCAAAGCCGGCATCGAGTCCATCTCCACGGAGGAAGACCATATCATCCTGCGCCGCTTCCAGGGACTGCCCTTCAACGCCCGGAAGTTCGTCGCCTCCTTAACCGAAGACGTTACCATCGGCCGCACCCAGATACGCATCGACTACAAGAAAATAGGCAAGGGCTGGCGCAACACCCTGGAAGGCATCATCAAGGGATTGACATAAGCGTCTCAAGCCGTCATCCCCGCCGGGCGCAGCCAAATCATCCTCCCACTTTGTAAAAGGGGGAGTTAGAGGGGGATTCCCCCCCCCCCATTCACCGCAATCAATGGATTGACCTGAACATCTCAAGCCGTCATCCCCGCTCATCCTGAGCTTGTCGAAGGAGCAAGCGGGAATCCATATTAGGCTTAAAACAAATCAGGGGTATTGACGTCTCCCTTTCGTAAAGTCGAAGATTCCGATGAAATCGTAAGAAAATAAGAGAGGGATTTTACCTCCCTTACCTCCAACTCTCAACTGTTTACTGTCAACTTCTCCTTTTTCCCCTTTAGTATTTACCACTTCCTTGCCACTTGTCACTTAACCCCCTCCCCCCAACTGATAACTGATAACTGTTAACTGTAAACTGCAAAATGTCAACTCCTTTTCCCCCTTATGCTATAATGTTCTTAACAGGGAGGTGCGGACATGGTAAGGAGTTACAGGGTAATACTTGAGCCTAATGAAGAGGGCGGGTATACGGTATCTGTTCCTATCCTGCCTGGCTGTATCAGCGAAGGAGATAACCGCGAAGAAGCTCTGGCTAATATCAAAGAAGCCATAGAGCTTTATATTGCCAGCCTCACCGATGACGGCGAGCCTGTTCCTTCGGAGGATTCGGTTGAAGAAGCCGTTGTCGAGGTTATTGCATGAGGCTGCCCCGGGTAAGCGGCAAAAAAACGGTTGAAACACTATTAAAAGCTGATTTTATCGTACATCGCGTTCATGGTAGTCATTATATTCTCAAACATCCGGAAACAGGTCGCCGTGTGACTATTCCTTACCATCGTGAAGTGCTCGCGCCAAAAACTCTACACTCAATCTTAAAGCAGGCCGATATAAGCCAGGAGACATTTGCCGGTCTTTTATAATCATTCTTAACCCCCTCTCTCCAACTGATAACTGTCAACTGTTAACTGTCAACTCCCTTTCCCCCTTATGCTATAATGTCCTTAACAGGGAGGTGCGGACATGTTGGTTAAGATGGAGACCTACTTTGACGGCGAGTTTTGGTGCGCCCGCGGTATCGGCGAGGATATCTTTACGCAAGGCAGTACTCTGGATGAGTTATATGCCAATATTAAAGAAGCTGTAGAGACCCATTTTGGGGAAACTGATGAGCCCATTACTATTCTTACGATATCCGAGGTGAAGTTGGAACATGCCAAAGCTGCCTCAAATTAGCGGCTCACAGCTGGTTAAAATTCTCCAGGCTTTGGGTTATAGCATGGTAAGACAGCGCGGCAGTCATATCCGTATGAGAAAAATAACAGCTTCAGGTGAACATGCCATTACTGTCCCAGAACATAAAGTCGTCGCCAAAGGTACCCTCAATGATATCGTCAACAAAGTGAGTCTCTGGAACAACATTACCAAAGAAGACATTATCCAGCGGCTTAAACACAGCTAAGTGGTTCTTCGCTTCCTCCGGTCTCTTCTCCCCTTTCCCCCCTTTAGAGTTCACCACTTCCTGGCCACTTGTCACTTGCCACTTACTCCCCTTACCCCCAACTATTAACTATCAACTGTTAACTGTCAACTCCTTTTCCCCCTTATGCTATAATAAAAGAAATGTACTGTCCTAAATGTGGCCAGCCGAACCCGGACGGCAGCAGCTTTTGCAATAAATGCGGCGCTGCCCTGCCGCCCCCTGTATCCCCGCCGCCCCCGGCAGCGCCGGCGCTTTCGCCCCCATCCCAACCCGCCGCTGAACGCACCAGCAGTATGGCGTTAGCTGCTCTGGTGCTCGGCATAATCGGCTTTTTCTTGAATTTCCTGGCCATACCGGCCATTATTTTCGGCGCTCTCGGCTTGAGCGAGACCAATAAAAACCCCGCCCTCAAGGGCCGGGGCATGGCCATGGCGGGCCTGGTACTGGGCGTCATCGTCCTCATCATGTGGGTCATCATCTTTATCACCGTCGGCTCCGCTTTCTGGTGGTACCGCCGGCATTTCATGTGGTAAAGACGTAGCGTTCAGCCATCCGGATAAAAAGAAGTCGCAGCCCGCGTTCTTCCTTTTACCCCAACTGTCAACTATTAACTGTAAACTGTAAACTGTAAACTGTAAACCCCCTTCCTTCTTATCCCCACCCATTGACTAACTTCCACGCCGGATATACGATATATATATTATAGGGGCTATTGAGAGGTCGTGTGATGGTTAAGAAACTTTTAGTTGTCGCCGTCCTGTTGTCTCTGGTTGGTCTGCTCGGCTGCGCCGCCGCCGGGAATACCACGGAAAAACCCGCCAGCGTTAAAATAATCCGGGAGGCGGAAATCACTTCCGGCTGGGCCGTCAAGCAGATGGAAATCACCCTGAAATCGGAAACGCAGATTGTGCTCATTCTGGCCGCCGGGGATAAGGTGGACGGCTATTTCTACTGCACCTCCGGTGATAACGTCACCTTCACCGTCGCGGGCAACTCCGGTATCTATGCCTCGGCCAGAGCGGTGACCGGCGTGGATTCTGACAGGTTCTCCTTTGTGGCCAGCCAGGCGCAGGGCATCGCCTATATCTTGAAGCTCAACCCCGTCAAGACCGGCACTAACAAGACTGCCGGGGCCACCGTGTTTTTTGATATTATTTACCCCGCCACCGGGGAGATATCCATGCCCATCGGGACTCAATAGACGATACGGAAAGCCCGTTTTTTCGGTGCAGATGCAAGATTTTTTTAAAGACGGCAGCGATTTTGTTCTCACGAGGTCTAAGAAAGCCGTCGCGGAGCTGAATGTTCGCCTGTCGGCTTTTACCGGGCGTTTGAACGGCTATAGCGCCATGGCGGTCGCCGGTATGCTGGGACCGCTGCTGCTCATTATCGGCGACCTTACCGCTGGTTTCTCGACGCATGGCTATAATATGGTGCGGGACTCTATCAGCAGTCTGGCGTTAACGCCTATCGGCTGGCTCCAGACGATAGGTTTCCTGGCGCTGGGGCTGCTGATTGAGATATTCGCCGCCGGCCTGCTCTTTAACATAAAACAGGCGCGGTGGTTCCATGCGGGCGTCGCTCTCTTTGTCCTTTTCGGGTTCGCCATGCTGCTTATCGGCGCTTTCCGTACCGACCCCGTTGGCATGGCGCGCACTATCGAGGGACGGATTCATGGGCAGACCGCCACCCTCACCTTTTCCCTCTTCCCCGTGGCTGTCCTGTGCTTTATCCCCAGCATCAAGCGGGACGAAAACTGGCGCGACCTCTACCGCTATTCCGGCGTGACCTTCATCCTGGCGGTCGTGCTCCTGATTATCGTACGGGTAACCCAGGAGGGCAGCGGCTGGTTCGGCTTGGCCGAACGCCTTCTGGTGGCCAATATGGTCTTCTGGGTGGAAGTGGCGGCCATCAAGCTCTTTATGCTCTCCCTCAGGCGCGGCAAAAAAGCGCCGTCCGCCTCATGACCTCTGCCTCCTGTCATTGCGCGGAACCTAGTGACGCAGCAATCTCACCGCTTTCCCTCCCGCTATTTCAGCCGCGCACACCCTTCCCCCCTTTTTTATTTTTACCCTGTATCTTTGTGCCGATTCCTTACCTCATCAGGCATCCCGATGAACGAAGTGAATCGGGAAGATTTGGTATTTGATTTCCCCTTCCAAACTGCCAACAATCGTCCCTCTCCCTGCTGGCGGGGATAGGCTTGTCCGCCAGAGCTTTAGCGCAGGTAGGGATATGAGGAAAAGGGGTTGGTATAATTGAAGTGACCCCCAAAAGCTAGACACTTTTATTATAGGGCAAAAAGGGCTTGTTGTCTGTGAATAGCAGGTGGCAAGCCCTTTAACTTTATCTTGATACGTCGGTTGTTGTAGTAGTCCATATAG